>NZ_JBQFLX010000006.1:0-257289 GCF_056531525.1 Ruegeria sp. N11 | reverse complement strand
AGGCCGTCTCCCCGACCCGTCAGCACCGCCTCAGCAGCGCCAGTGAAGGGGGTTCTAAGCATAACACTTATCAGCCGCAAGCGAAAAAACAGAAGAAATCGAAAAAAGTTTGAGCAACAAGTTTTCTCATTTAAAAACATATTATTAAGTCGATGCTACGCTCGAAAAACTACAGACGACGGCATGGAAACGCACTAAATCCAGACAGCAAGACATTTATCCACAAGCTTGCCCACAGACTCGCCCTTGGTCAGGCAGAGTCTGCCGTCCTGAACCGCATCAAGGCTTCGGTCATCGGAAGGCGCAAAGCCAGAAGACCAACGATCAGGCCCAGATAAACCAGCGGCTCGATCTGAAATCCCTTTGCCAACATCACGTAGTGTAGCCCACCCAGGATTGCCGCCGGATAGGCCAGACGGTGCAGCTTGCGCCAAACCGGACCCAAATGCCGGACTGACCAGTTATTCGAGGTTAGCGCGAGCGGCAGCAATAACAAGAAACCGGCCATCCCGACTGTAACATAGGGGCGCTTGAGTATATCCGCCCAGATTTGACCCGGCACCTGTACGTCCAGAACAAGCCAGACCAGCAAGTGAAAACTGACATATCCGAATGTCAGAACACCGATTGCCCTGCGGAACTTCATCAGGTTCAGGCCCAGATGCTTGCGCAGCGGTGTGATTGCCAGTCCGAAAATCAACAACTGAAGAGCCATTTCGCCGTATTCATGCTCCAGGGCTTCAATGGGCTCCACGCCCAGACCTCCGGTCAAGCCCTGATAAAAAAACCAGGGTGCCGGCAGGAAACCGACCAGATAGATCAGCCAGACCGGGATTCGTCGCAGGTGATGATTCAAAAACTGCATGGTCTCAGTAGTTTTTCGCCAGATCCATGCCTTCGTAAAGACCGGCAACCTCTGTTTCATAACCATTGAACATCAGCGTGGGCTCGCGTTTGGCAAACAGCCCGCCTCCGATGCGACGCTCAGCGGCCTGCGACCAGCGCGGGTGATCCACATTGGGATTAACATTACTGTAGAATCCATACTCACGCGGGTTCGACATGTTCCAGCTGGTTGGTGGCTGCGTGTCTGTCAACATTATCCGGACAATCGACTTGATGGATTTGAAGCCGTATTTCCACGGAACCACCAGACGCAAGGGTGCGCCATTCTGGTTCGGGATCGGCTTGCCATAGATGCCCGTCGCCATGATCGTCAACGGATGCATGGCTTCATCCAGACGCAACCCTTCGCGATAAGGCCATTCCAGGATCGGGTATTGCACCCCCGGCATTTCGTCGGGGCGATAGGCGGTTTCGAATGCCACGTATTTGGCGCCCTCCTGAACCCCTGCCATGGCCAGCAGATCAGCCAGCTCAAACCCGTTCCAGGGGATAACCATTGACCACGCCTCGACGCAACGGAAACGGTAGATACGCTCCTCTACCGTCATTTCTGACATGATGCCCTTAAAGTCGTATTCGCCGGGGCGATCAACCAGACCATCTATCTTCACGCTCCAGGGTTCGGTTTTCAGCGAAGCGGCATATTTTGCCGGGTCATCCTTGCCCGTGCCGAACTCATAGTAGTTGTTGTATGATGTGATCTCTTCCCAAGTGTTCGGCTCAAGCGTATTCTGTGCATCTGCCGGCTTTGCCATCGCTGTCAATCCGACACCGGCCAGACCGGCCATGACCTGCCGCCGGTTAAGAAACGCCGACTTCGGGGTGACGTCTTCATGTGTCAGTGTGTTTCTCCAGCGATACGCCATTTGGGTCTCCATATTCCGTATTTCCCGGGCTCGGGATCGCCCGCTCATACCACATTGTCACCGCTATATACGCTCCAATCTGATGACATTCTCGCAAGCTGACGCAGCTGTTACCCGTGTTACAGGGGGATGGGCGTCAAAGATCCACAACGCTTTCATCTGGGCGCAATTTGATCGGCCCGTTGAAAAGCCTTCTCTTTACAAAGCAAATGCCGAGCGCGCAGTCTGTATCATGCTGTCAGACGCGAAATTGTCGCCTATGGAAATGGCAGCCTGAAAGGGAGAGGACTAATGTGTGACATCTGCGTAGTTAACGCGGTCAAGGACCGCATGCTGTCAAGACGGGGATTCTTCAAGGCCGCGGCAGCCTCTGGCGCGGCGATTGCCGCAACGGGCGCGACCGCGCCTGCCGCTCTGGCCCTAGTGCATGGCAAGGTCGAAGATATGACCCATACACTAAGTGCTGATTTCCCAACCTGGGGAGGTGACCCCGGTTTTGCCGGTGATCAGGTTTTCAATTTTGGGGAACACGGGTTTAACCTGTTCAATCTTACAATCAACGAGCATACCGGCACGCATATCGACGCCCCGCTGCATTTTTCCGCGGATGGCCTGTCTGTTGATGAAATACCGGTGACGGATCTTGTTGCCCCGCTTTGCGTGGTCGACATCGCAGCACGGGCCGCCGAAGATGCGGACACACTGCTTACGCCGGACGATCTGAAAGCGTGGATTGCAGCCAACGGCGACTTTCCTGACGGAGCCTGCGTGGCAATGCATTCAGGTTGGGCAGGCAAGACAGCCACCGATGAGTTCCGCAATTTTGACGGCGAGGCCCAGCACTACCCAGGCTTTCACGTTGAAGCCGCGCAGATGCTGATGGAGGAGACAGGCGCACGCTCGATTGCGGTAGACACTTTGTCGTTGGACCACGGGATCTCGGCGGACTTTGCAACTCATTACGCCTGGCTTCCTTCCGGACGTTTCGGAATTGAATGCCTTGCCGGGCTTGATCTGGTACCTGCTTCGGGTGCGACCCTCGTCATAGGCGCGCCAAAACATGCAGGCGGGACAGGAGGACCCGCACGAATTTTTGCACTGATCTGACGACACCGGGACGATCAATAAAGGGCTCGCCGCGATGGTGAGCCCTTGCTGCTTGGGCAATTGCTTCAGCGAGACCTAAGCAGCCAATCGATTGAAGCCGCCTGAACCAAACATGTTTTGTCTTGACCTAAACCTACCTTGAGCAATCAGGGTCCATTCGAAGACCGGATAGCAATAGAAGGATTCGCATGTGCATGTCCTGACAATTCTTGATCATCCAGACCCCAACTCATTCACCGTCGCTGCGGCGCGGAGCTTTATGGAAGGTGCGACAGCGGCCGGTCACACCACCGAGCTTGGCGACCTGCATGCAGAAGGTTTTGATCCGCGCTGGTCCATGGCCGATGTAGAAGGAAATCTGGCCTCCGACGCGCTGTCAGACGTTGTTGCCGAGCAGTCGCGAATTGCGCGCGCCGACGCAATCTGTCTGGCTTTTCCCCTGTTTTGGTGGGGAATGCCGTCCATGATGAAAGGCTGGGTTGATCGCGTATGGACCTGGGGGTGGGCGTATGACCAGTTGAATGATCCCGAGAAATCGCTCCAGAGGTCTCGCACCGGAGTACTGTTGGTACCAGCAGGGGCCCGATCCGACGAAATGGAACGCGCCGGATATCTTCAGGCGCTGGAAACAAGCTGGATGCAGGGTACCTTTGGGTATTTTGGGTTTTCACCACGCAACCTTGTTATTCTTCACGGATCGACCGGGTCGGAATCCCGGCGAAAAGCTCTGCTGGAAAAGTGCTACACTATCGGCCAGACCTTGCCCGTGCCTGAGAACCACTAGGATACATTTCGTCTCGTGGTATGGCTTTTTCGAACTCAATTGCGACGGGCCGAGTAGTTTGATCACTGCCCAAACCCAAATAATTTCACAGACGAGATTGTTTGGATGGACTGCCAAACACTTACCAAAACGTCAGTGCATATTCTCTTTTAACTGCTTCACCATCAAGCTGGCAGAACTGGTTGCGGCTTCCAGAGACGAATGGGAATGTTCATCGCGGTAGAGTACGATCCCATCCTCGCCAAAATAGTTACAAACCAGCCCCGGACAATAGAAGTCGAACAGATCCACAAAGATCGCAGTTTCGTTTTCCTCAAGCGTTGACAGTTCGGTGCGGACCCCGCCAACCCGATTGAGAGTTTGCTCGCGCGTCAGGTAGTGGCATGGACCGCCATTGGGCGCAAACCACTGGGCAACTGCCACCTCGGGCGTGCATCGGGCTTCGCGGACAAGAGGCAATGGACCAACAACTGCGAGCGAAATATCTTTTTCACTCAATTCACCGGCAAACCGCTGAATACCTTCCAAGTAACGCTGCAGAACCACGTCATCCTTCCCGCCTGAGCCGTACGAAAGCCCGCCAAGATCGCTAAGCATCAGAACCACATCCCCGGCACGAAGTTCACGCACCAATTCAGGCACTGCGTCTTCCCAATAGTGTTGATTGGCTTCTTTCCATGGTCCATTGTAACCAAGCTCAGGCACTGGCTGTGCGCCCCAGCTGGAGGTTAGCAAAACCGCCCAGTCTTCGGTTTCCGAAATCTCTCGAAATGCACCGCCAAAGGCGACGGAGAACGAGTTTCCGACCACCAGTATGCGTTTTTCAGCCGTTTCCCATGAACCGAAGACGCAGCCTTCAATTGGAATGGACCTCCCGACCTCGGTTGCGTCTCTGATAATACAAGGCCTTCCCTGCCAGACAGAACCATCATTTGCCTTCAACGGCGCCTCGAGGGTCGCCGGACCTTGTTGAGCAAGCGCCGGAGACACGCCGGAGTATAGGTTCCGGCTTACATCTTCTGACAATACCCAAAGGGCAATCAACGTTGTGACCAGCGCGGAGGACCCAACCAGGTAACCCGGCATTCTGGCTGCGGTCCACTTGGCATGGCGCAGAGGATTCTCGATAAACCGGTAGGACAGCGTAGCGGCCCCAAACATCACGAGAACAAAAAACGGTGCGGTGATCGCGGTTAGCCCGATCGTCCATTTGGCCAGAACGGCAACTGGCCAATGCCACAGGTACAGCGAGTATGAGATCTTACCGACCCAGCGAAGCGGCGTATTCGAAAGCGCCTTCGAGAAGGTTCCGGTCCGGACGGGGAACAGCAACAAGGTCGCCGACAAGACAACGGCAATGACCGTTGCAAAGTTGCGATTCAAGTCGACCTGTAAGGCAAACAAGATCAGCAACAGCCCCAGACAAACCGGAACGATCAGAGAGTTAAAACGCTGCGGTCGCCAAAGTCTGATCAGCACGGCAATGGCCACACCCAGCCCCAGCTCCCAGGCCCGGAAGTAGATCATGTAAAACGTGCCCACCGGATCCGCCTTGGCAAACAGCAAGTACGCTCCAAGCGACGCCAAGCAAAACACCGCCAATACCGTGATTGAAATCAGGTTTACCCTGCGCGGCAAAGCTGCTGACAGCGACAGCCACGCAGCAAGTGGAAAAAGAATATAGAATTGTTCTTCAACACCAAGGGACCAGGTATGCGTGAACAGGTTGAGATCCAGCAACCTGCCAAAATAGTCAAATTGCTGACTATAAAAGAAAAAATTTGAAAGCCCGACAGACGCCCAAAATGCGGTTTTCGTGTTGTCCTCCATGTCCTGAATAAAGAACGAACCCACTAGTGAGGACAGCAGAAGACACACAAACAAGGCAGGCGCCAGCCGCTTGAAGCGGCGCGCAAAGAAATGAGAAGCATTGGGCCAGAACTTCGTCCAATCCCAATCGATGACGGATCGGGCGATGACAAACCCTGAAATCACGAAGAAGACATCAACGCCCAGAAATCCGTAAGGAAGAAGATCGAGGCCGAGATGATCAATCAATACAGCCAGAACAGCAATGCCACGAAGGCCTTCGATATCTCCGCGAAACTTGTATGGCTCCGCGCTGGGGCCATGGAAGTCTGTTTGTTGCATTGCGGTTTTCCGGGGTCGTCCTGCGTGACTGCCGTGGGTGAGCGATATGCGCCTTACCAGACTTTTAGTCAAAAAGACAAATAGCCGCCAATATGGCGGCTATTTATCAGTTCAAATGTCAGATCAGTGCACCACGGCATCATCGGGCCTTGGACGTTCTGACGTACCCAGCCGATCGCCGATGATCAGCCCATCAGGTCCGGCGGTGACCGGTACAGTCCCGCCATCCTTGATCTCACCGGCCAACAACGCCTCGGCCAGCGGGTTTTGCAAGGCGCGCTGAATCACGCGCTTGAGCGGACGGGCACCGAAGACCGGGTCATAGCCTTCGTTCGCCAGCCATTCCTTCGCGCCATCGTCCAAAGCCAGCTCGATCTTGCGCGCAGCCAAACGTTTCTGCAGACGCGCCATCTGGATATCGACGATGCCATCCATATCGGCCCGCTTGAGGCGGTCGAAGATGATGGTCTCATCCAGACGGTTCAGGAACTCGGGTCGGAAATGCGCCCGCACCGCATCCATCACGTCACGCCGCGCCTGCGCGCTGTCCGCGCCCTCGGGCAACTGGCTCAGCGCCTGCGACCCAAGGTTCGACGTCAGGATAATCAGCGTCTGCTTGAAGTCCACCGTGCGGCCCTGACCATCGGTCAGGACGCCATCGTCCAGAACCTGCAACAGCACGTTGAAGACATCCGGGTGCGCTTTTTCGACTTCATCGAACAGCACGACCTGATAAGGCCTGCGCCGCACGGCTTCGGTCAGCACACCACCTTCGTCATAGCCGACATAGCCCGGAGGGGCACCGATCAGACGGGCGACTGCGTGTTTCTCCATGAACTCGGACATGTCGATGCGCACCATCGCGTTGTCATCGTCAAACAGGAAGTTCGCCACGGCCTTGGTCAGTTCGGTCTTACCCACACCCGTCGGGCCGAGGAACAGGAACGAGCCCAGTGGGCGGCCTTCGTCATTCAGACCGGCACGGGCCCGGCGAACGGCGTTGGCCACGGCAGTGACCGCCGCATCCTGACCGATCACGCGGGAATGCAGATCATCTTCCATCCGCAGCAGCTTCTCACGCTCGCCCTCCAGCATTTTCGAGGTCGGGATACCGGTCCAGCGCTCGACCACCGAGGCGATCTGTTCCGGTCGCACCGTTTCCTCGGCCATCATCTCGCTGCTTTCGGCGTTCTCGGCCTCGGTCAGCTTCTTTTCAAGCTCGGGGATGACGCCGTAAGACAGCTCACCCGCTTTGGCGAGGTTGCCTTCACGCTTGGCGATCTCAAGATCGGCCCGCGCCTTGTCGAGCTGTTCCTTGAGATCCCGCGCGCCTGCCAGCTTGTCGCGTTCAGCCTGCCATTGGGCGGTCATCTCGGCGGACGTCTCCTGCAGGTCGGCCAGGTCCTTTTGCAAGGTTTCCAGACGATCCTTGGAGGCCGCGTCATCCTCAAGCTTCAGCGCCTCTTCCTCGATCTGCATCTGCAGAATCTGGCGATCCAGCTGATCGAGCTCCTCGGGCTTGGAATCCACCTCCATCCTCAAGCGGGACGCCGCCTCATCGACAAGGTCGATGGCCTTATCGGGCAGGAAGCGGTCGGTGATATAGCGATGCGACAAAGTCGCCGCCGAGACCAGCGCTGAGTCCGAGATGCGCACACCGTGGTGCAGCTCGTATTTCTCCTTGATGCCGCGCAGAATGCTGATCGTGTCCTCGACCGACGGCTCCTGCACCATCACAGGCTGAAACCGGCGCGCAAGGGCGGCGTCTTTTTCTACGTATTTGCGATACTCATCCAGCGTGGTCGCGCCGATACAGTGCAGCTCACCCCGGGCAAGCGCGGGCTTGATCAGGTTGGCGGCATCCATCGCGCCTTCGGATTTACCCGCACCGACCAGCGTGTGCATCTCATCGATGAACAGGATGATCTCACCAGCGGCCTCGGTCACCTCGGTCAAAACGGCCTTGAGGCGTTCTTCGAACTCACCGCGGTATTTCGCACCGGCGATCAGCGCACCCATATCGAGCGCCAGCAGCTTCTTGTCCTTCAGCGATTCCGGCACGTCACCGTTGATGATGCGCAAGGCCATACCCTCGGCTATCGCGGTCTTACCGACGCCGGGTTCCCCGATCAGAACCGGGTTGTTCTTGGTGCGGCGCGACAGAACCTGCATCGAGCGGCGGATTTCCTCGTCCCGTCCAATAATAGGATCGATCTTGCCTTCAGCCGCCGCCTCGGTCAGGTCACGCGCGTATTTCTTGAGCGCGTCATAACCCTCTTCGGCGCTCGCGCTGTCAGCGGTGCGCCCCTTGCGAATGTCGTTGATCGCTTCGTTCAGTTTCTGGGCGGAAACAGCCCCGGCCTCCAACGCCTCTTTGGCCTTGGATTTCACCATGCACAGCGCCATCAAAACGCGCTCGACCGGCACAAAGCTGTCGCCCGCCTTGGTGGCGATCTTCTCGGCCTCGTCCAGAACCTTGGCGGTCTGGCCGTCCATGTAAATCTGGCTGGCGTCACCGCTGACCTTCGGGATTTTGCCCATTGCGGCGTCCAGCGCCTCGACCACGCGGTTGGGCGCACCGCCCGCGCGTGTGATCAGGTTGCTGGCCAGCCCCTGATCGTCATCCATCAATGCTTTGAGTATATGTGTGGGCTCCAGCCTCTGGTGCCCCTCGCGCAACGCAATGGTCTGCGCGGCCTGCACGAATCCCCGTGCCCGCTCGGTGAACTTGTTCAAGTCCATTTTATTCTCCTTTTTCTCAAGCGCCCTGAATATGATGCGCCCGCTTGGCGGCACGCTTCGGTCTGGGCCTCACATTCAATTTGGGAAATGTCTTCACGGCTTCAAGGGGCCAGGTTTCAATATTCGGCCTTATCCCCGCGGTATTGAGTAGACCGTGTAGCCGCCGGTCTCAGCCATTTGCCTGGCTTCGTACATGTCCACAAGCGATTGCGCCGCATCGCTGCCCGTCGGGCACGACACCAGATCGGCGGTATGATCCAGAAATTCGACGGTAAATGCGGTCTCGCCTGTGAGCTGGCACCAGTCGTCCTCTGATCGATATCCAAGCACCAGCAGCAGATCATCATTGGTCGGGACCGGGGCAGCGCCTGTGTCAGGTGTGTTGACGCGCGGCGCCTCATCACACGCGAAAAGCGCCAAGGTCGCCCCAAGCAAAATCAGTTTCTTCATATCGCAGTTCCCTATTCTTCATCACAAACCGGCAGGATCATAGCACAGAGTTGAATCCGCTAAGTGATCTGCATCACCCGGTTATCATGCATGGACAGAGCATACTGAACCCGTTAGGACGCACACGTTTGCCAAAAAGGAGCCTGCCCATGTCCGATGACCGCCTGATCGTTGCCCTTGATGTTCCGAATGCCCTGCAAGGGTTGGCCATGGCCGAGCGGCTGGGCGACAGCGTTTCGTTCTACAAGATCGGGTTGGGAATGCTGACCGGTGGCGGATTGGCCCTGGCCAATGAGCTGAAGCAGGACCACGGCAAACGCATCTTTCTGGACATGAAGCTGTTCGACATCGGCAACACAGTGGAAAACGCAGTACGCGGGTTGGCGCAATTCGATCTGGATTTCCTGACCGTGCATGGCGATCCGCACGTGGTTCGCGCGGCCAAAGAAGGGGCGGCAGGCAAAGACCTCAGGATTTTGGCGGTGACGATCCTGACTTCGCTGAACCGCGACGATCTGGATGCCAGCTTGCTGAAAGACGGATCAGTGCAGGAAATGGTCGTTGAACGTGCCGCACGTGCGCTGGAAGCCGGGGCCGACGGGGTCATTGCAAGCCCGCAGGAAGCTGCCCTGATCCGCGCCCTGCCCCAGGCCGAAGGTCGGCTGATCGTTACACCCGGTGTCCGCCCTGCAGGGGCCGCTTTGGGCGACCAGAAACGCGTGGCCACACCTGCCAGCGCCATCGGCGACGGGGCAGATCATATCGTGGTTGGCCGTCCGATTTATCAAGCTGACGACCCAAAAGCAGCAACCGAGGCCGTTTTGGCAGAGCTAAATTCTTTGACCACGAACTAAACAGACATGGCCGATTGACGTAGCCGACACACCCAAATCGGCTCGCAACGCCTTGACCTTAGGTCAATTTTGGCGTCAGCCGCGCCAAATCGTCCCTGTGCCTGAAAACACACATGAAAAACACAAGTTCAAAAGGCAAGTTCTCAACCCTGTCGTAATTGTGAGTTTTGCGCGATTCTGTAGGGGTATACTCCCCAACGGGCCATTTCTTCCTGAGGTCCGTTACCTCCCCCCGCGCAAGTGCGGGGGGGCTTCTTTGGTAAAATCCAGGCCTCCCATCACCGCGCAAATTCCGACCAAGAGGTCCCGCAGTCAGCGGCGCTTACCGGATGCGCAACCACTTCAAAAATCCCGCCTATGGCGCAATCCGCAAAAACATCATGGCCTTCGCGCCGACGCCGCGAAGATCTCTGCAGCCCGGTTAAGGAATACTCCGTAAGTCATTTCGCTGAATCACCACCGATTCTGGTTCCGAAAACAGCACCGTCTTTTGCCGTGTCGAAATCCATGTGCCGCTTTTGCTTTGTTCTGAACCACGTTAGAATTTAGCAGATTGCTCGGGCGAACCAAGCCCGCGCCGGGCTAGGAAGTGACTGAAATGCCTGCTCTCTGTCAGGATTGCCTTACACAAATGGAAGCCGGAAGCAGGTGCCCGTCCTGCGGCAGCCCGCGCGTCAAATCGCACCCGGAGCTATTTGAGCTGAACATCGCGCACATGGACTGCGATGCCTTCTATGCCTCGGTCGAAAAAAGGGACAACCCCGAACTCGCAGATAAGCCGGTTATCATTGGCGGCGGCAAACGCGGGGTCGTGTCCACCGCCTGCTATGTGGCGCGCATTCGGGGCGTGCGATCGGCCATGCCGATGTTCAAGGCATTGCAGCTGTGCCCCGACGCTGTGGTCATCAAACCGCGCATGTCGGTTTATGCGGACGTGTCACGTCAGATCCGGTCGATGATGGATGAACTGACCCCGGTTGTGGAGCCATTGTCGCTGGATGAAGCCTTTATGGACCTGTCGGGAACCTATCGCCTGCACGGCGCCCCACCAGCGGTGATGCTGGCGCGACTGGTCAAGAGGATGAAAGATGAGCTGGGCCTGACCGGGTCAATCGGACTGAGTCACAACAAGTTTCTGGCCAAGGTTGCATCCGACCTTGATAAACCACGCGGATTTTCAGTGATCGGCAAGGCTGAGACAGCGGAATTCCTGCACAACAAGCCCGTGCGGCTGATCTGGGGCATTGGCCCTGCGGCCCAGGACTCTCTGGACCGGGCTGGGATTCGCAGTTTTGCCGATTTGTTGCGTTGGGATCAGGAGGCTCTGACCGCACGGTTCGGGTCGATGGGTTATCGGCTGTGGCACCTGGCGCGCGGGCAGGACAAGCGCCGCGTTTCCGGCAATGAGCCGATGAAATCAATCAGCAATGAAACGACTTTCTTCGAGGATACGGCCAGTATCGACATTCTGGACGGGCATTTGTGGCGTATGTCCGAGAAAGTGGCCGACAGGGCCAAGGCCAAGGGGTTGGCGGGACGGGTCATTACACTGAAACTCAAGAAGGCCAATCACAAGATCATCACACGGCGCGTTTCCCTGCGCGACGCGACTCAGATCGCCGACCGCATCTATCGAACGGCGCGTGGGCTTTTTGATCAGGTCGGAGATCGGGGACCATACCGCCTGCTTGGTTGCGGATTGTCGGATCTGTGCCCCGAGCACCAGGCCGATATTTCGGGCGACCTGCTGGACCCCGGTGCGGCAAAGCGGTCACAGGCAGAGCGGGCCACAGATGAAATCCGACGACGTTTTGGATCTGAGGCGATCGTGAAAGGGCGCGCGTTGCGCTAGGGCTATTCGGCAGCCAGACGGGCCGGCTCGGCGCCGATGCAGGCAATCTCTGAGATCACATCGCGCAGTATGGTTCGGAATTCATCGAAATTTTCGCTGGGCTCAATGGTGTCTTCGTTCATATAAAGCGACCGGTCGATTTCAATCTGAACCGCATGTTGATGACGCACGGGGCGACCATAGGTCTGGGTCACGTAAGCACCGGCAAACGGGGCATTGCGCGCTACATTCAACCCGGCAGATTCAAAGGCAGCTTCGATTCGATCGACGACCTCACCAGTCGCTGATGCCCCAAACCGGTCGCCCAGAACAATTTCCGGCCGTTTGGACTGTGCATTGCTGGCCATGGCGACGGCTTCATGTGGCATCGAATGGCAATCGATCAAAATAGCCTGCCCAAATGCCTCGTGCGATTCTGACAAAAGGGACTTCAGGCGTGCGTGATACGGGCGCCAGCATGTGTCGATCCGCAGGCGCGCTTCGTCCATCGTCAGTTTCCCGCGATAGATGGCCCGACCGTTGGCAACGACGCGCGGAATCACACCCAACCCGGACGCAACACGCGGGTTGTGACCATGTCTGCGCGCGCCTTCGATCAGGGCCGGATCCAGTTCATCGGCACTGCGATTCAGATCCAGGTATGCGCGCGGCATTGCAGCCGATATCAGCGGCGCACCAAATTCGGATGCCGGGGCAAACAGCTGATCGACAAAAGCATCCTCCGAGGATCGAATCACGCTTGGGCTTAACACTGTCTTCTTGAGCAGGGAATCAGGGTAGACGCGCCCGCTGTGTGGAGAGGAAAACACCACGCATGACGTACGCTTGACGGGCAATTCCAGTATATAGGCTGCGTTCGACATGGTGACTCCTTGTTCGCACTCAACATAGACCGGAAAATAGTTCTTCCAAACCCCTTGAACCCCTTTGCGACTCCTTTTATAGACCCCGCTACCGGCGCGGGGTTCCGCGCCCCATTTCGTTATGGGGCACATCTCGCAAAGGTAAGTGGGCGGTTAGCTCAGCGGTAGAGCACTTCGTTGACATCGAAGGGGTCACAAGTTCGATCCTTGTACCGCCCACCATCGTTTTCACTGCTTCGGGTCTGACCCGGGGCACCCGCTAACCCAGGCGCTGGCCACGTCTCTGATGAAGGCGCCGCAGATTGGAGACAGACCATGAAGGTCAAGAACTCGCTCCGCTCGCTCAAGAACCGGCACCGTGACTGCCGTGTTGTGCGTCGCAAAGGCCGCGTCTACGTGATCAACAAGACGCAGCGCAAGTTCAAAGCTCGTCAGGGCTAAGAACTGCATTGAACCGCTAAAAGAAGCCGCGCCGTTGAGCGCGGTTTTTTTGTTGTCTGCATTAGTCCGCGCAACATGGTACGCTTGCCTCATTTGATCGGAGCGCGAATTCCATGAGAGGACAAGGCGTCGACATACTGGTCGGAACGACCAAAGGCACATTCATCATCACCAGCGACCATGACAGGTCGAATTGGAAAGTTTCAGGCCCGCATTGCGATGGCTGGCCGATAAACCATGTGATCGGCGACGCAGAAACGGGCCTGCTTTGGGCCGGTGGCGGCAGCGATTGGCACGGCGCGGGCATCTGGCGGTCTGAAGACGGTGGAGAAACTTGGGAAGTGACAAGGCTTACCACCGGTCAGAGGGACGAATGGGCCAGCAATGACCCTGATTTCGCCAAGATGGTCGGCTGGACCGGCGAACCTATGCCTTTCACCGACGCATTTTCACAAATCTGGTCGCTGAGCTACGGGCACGGCACGTTGTATGCAGGCGCCAAACCAGCGCGTTTGCTGACCAGCCATGACAACGGGCGGACGTGGGAGACTGTCGAAGGCCTTACCAACCATCCTTCAGCGCCGGACTGGAATCCAGGGGGCGCCGGATTGGTATTGCACACAATCCTGGCAGACCCGGATGACAGCCAAAAACTCTGGGTCGGCATCTCAGCGGCGGGGGTCTTTGCGTCAGAAGACGGGGGCAGGAATTGGGAACGGCGCAACCGGTTGTCCAACGCGGAAAGCTGTGATCACCACGATCATCCCGCAGCCCCAAAGGATGGTGAAACAGGTCATTGCGTGCACAATATGGTTCGGGCCCCGAAGACCACGGACTTGCTGTACCAACAGAATCACCACGGAGTCTGGCGCTCGGTCGACGGGGGGCGCAGTTGGGAGGATATTACCGAGGGCCTTCCATCGACTTTCGGTTTTCCGATTCATGTTCATCCGCGAGATCCTGGCACGATCTGGACTTTACCCCTGAACGGCGACAGCATCGGCCGCTATCCACCCGACGCAGCAGCAGCGGTTTGGAAATCCACTGACGGCGGCGCGACATGGCAAGATCAACGGCACGGGCTGCCGCAGGAAAGCTGCTATTTTACGGTACTGCGTCAGGCTATGGCCGGAGACAGCCGAGACCCCGCAGGAGTTTATTTTGGGACAAACAGCGGGTCTGTTTTCGCGACCGGTGATGAAGGGGACACCTGGAACGAAGTGGCCCGACATTTGCCGACCATTCTCTCTGTTGAGGTTCTGGACCACGAATAGATCATTCGTGGCGATGAGACACTGATCCAATCACGGCCAGCGGCTCGAATGGTCATGAAGAGTGTGAAGATACAAGCTGCGCCATTTTGACCGAGTAAATTTGTCAGATTTCCTTGCATCCTCCCGAGAATCGTATAATTGACCAATTCAGTCGGATAACGATCCGCTACAACTTCAATCGTTGGGAAATATGATGCTGAAATCCTCTACATGCGTTGCTGCCGCTCTGACGGCCCTGATTGCAACCTCCGCCACCGCTGACGGCGAGCTGAACCTCTATTCTTCGCGCCACTACGACACGGATCAGCGTCTTTACACCGATTTTGAAGATGCCACCGGGATCACTATCAATCGCATCGAAGGCAAAGCAGACGAACTGATCGCTCGGATGGAAGCCGAAGGCGCAAATTCTCCGGCCGATATCCTGCTGACAGTTGACACATCACGCCTTGCGCGCGCCAAGAACGCAGGCATTCTGCAGACCGTGGACAGCGAAGTACTGGAAGACCGCATTCCGGCAAATCTTCAGGACGAAGACAATCAATGGTATGGATTTTCGCAGCGCGCCCGCATCATCTTCTTTGACAAGGAAGGCGTCGCCAACCCTCCGGCTTCTTATCTGGACCTGGCCAAACCCGAATTCAAAGGTCAAGTCTGCATTCGTTCGTCCAGCAATACCTACAACCAAACCCTGCTGGCCTCGATCATTACCAACCACGGCGCGGAAGAAGCAAAAAAATGGGCCGAAGGTGTCGTTGCCAACATGGCGCGTGACCCACAGGGTGGTGACACAGACCAACTCCGCGGCATCGTTTCGGGTGAATGCGAAATCGCGGTGTCCAATTCCTACTATTTCGCACGTGCCTTACGTAAGGACGTGAAGGGCCTGAGCGACCAGATTGACATGATCGGCGTGCAATTCCCCGCTCAGGACGCCGAAGGCGCACATATGAACCTTTCCGGCGCGGGCGTTGCGGCACATGCCCCGAACAAAGAAAACGCAATCAAGTTTCTTGAATATCTTGCCAGCGAACAGGCTCAGGAATACTTCTCGTCCGGTAATGACGAATTCCCGGCTGTTGAAGGTGTTGCTCTGGCTGAGCCGGTCGCTGCTCTGGGTGATTTCAAGGCTGACAGTGTCAACCTGTCCGAAGTTGCCAAAAACATTCCGGATGCGCAGAAGATCTTCAATGAGGTCGGCTGGAAATAAGCTGGCTCCATTCGAGCGGGAACGAGGCGCGGTCAGACGCGCCTCTTTTTCTATTGATTAAGGCTAAAAATCTACCAATACTCCCAGATAAGGGAAAAATTCTCGGTTCTGAAAAATGCTTGATAATATCTCGAACCGGCTTGCAAGCCAGCTGAGAGAACTGCGCAGAAGACAAGGCTGGTCCCTGGACCAGCTGGCCAGCCGCAGCGGACTTAGCCGGGCGACCCTGTCCCGCCTTGAAAAAGGCGATGTCAGCCCGACGGCGGAAAGCCTCGGGCGTTTGTGCGCAGCCTACCGGTTGCCCATGTCCCGGCTTTTAATGATGGTCGAAGACAGTTTCGACCCCAAAGTTCCGTTCGAACGACAGGCCGAATGGCGCGATCCGGAAACCGGTTTCACACGGCGCTCGGTTTCACCGGCCGCACCCGGGCTTAGCGGTGAAGTTCTGGAATGTCACTTGCCGCGGAACACCGTGATTTCCTATGACGCACCCCCCAATCCGGGGCAAGAACACCATTTAGTCGTATTGGACGGCGGCCTTTCCCTGACGCTGGATGAAACAACACATGAACTGGCCGGAGGAGATTGTCTGCGGTATCACCTGTCTGGCCCGACCCGGTTTGAAACAGGCGCACTGAAAGGCGCGCGTTATATTCTGGTGTTGTTGTGATACAGCGGCTTGACGAAAACAGCTTTGAAGCCGCCCTGCCCGATCTCAGCGAGATTCTCCACGCCTGCGTTCATGCAGGGGCCAGTATTGGCTTCATTCTCCCTTTTTCCCACGAGGATGCGCGGGCGTATTGGCTGGACAGGATACTGCCGGACTTACAGGCCGGTCTTTTGGATCTGTTTGTGTTTCTGGACCGGGGCCGCATTTTGGGAACGGTCCAGCTTGTCCCTGCAGCGATGCCAAACCAACCGCATCGCGCGGATGTAGCCAAATTGCTGGTTCACCCCGATGCAAGAAGGCGCGGTCTTGGGAGAAAACTGATGGCAGCGCTTGAGGGGCGTGCGATCGAACGCGGCAGATCCGTATTGGTTCTGGATACGCGCAGCACAGACCCTTCCAGAATCTTGTACCAAAGCATTGGATTCCGGAGTGCCGGGGAAATCCCAAATTACTGCCGCAACCCCTTTGAAGACCGCCTGGAACCCACAACGTTCATGTTCAAATTGCTGGAGTAAGAACGGCGCATGAGGGTTGTCGAACCCACAGTTCAATGTTTGCTTATTATCAGTGAGTTTAGAAGATCGTGTGGTGCGGGTGGAGGGACTTGAACCCCCACGCCTTGCGGCGCCAGAACCTAAATCTGGTGCGTCTACCAATTTCGCCACACCCGCATTCCGGCATTTGCGCGCCGGATTGACGCGGTCAATATCAAAGCTTGAAACCAAGTGCGAGAGGGAATTGCAGGTGACGCCAAAGTTTATTCCCATTCGCAATATTACGCCTGTTCAAGGTACTGATCCAAATTCTTTCATGGCAACCGTCAGTTGAACTAACTCCTGTTCAATGCCGTGTAGAAACAAGGACATGGCGATGCAATTGAACAGGCCCTGCTGAGTTTATTCATCTCTACTGAGATGATCGGCACAATAGGTGCGCAATCGGATGAGGCGTTCATGAAGTCATCTGCGCGAGCATTTCTGCTTCGCAAAGTCCGCTGGGTCCAATCAATCAGAGCTCTGCGCACCAAAGCAGAAAAACCAATGCAAGTCCGCCCACTACCGGCAATCCCGATTTCCGCTGACGCGTGTGGTGCTCAAATCTTCAGGCGAATAGGCAACCGCGCACGCAAAGCCTCCTCGGCCTTGGCGGGCAGATGGTCGGGCGCGGGTTGTGCCTCGATCTGGGCAACGCGGGCGATGGCGCGGTCCCATACTGTCTGCGCACCGCTTTCCAGCCAGTCATTGACGCTTTGGCGGTCGCCCAGAGAGGGGTAGACATATTCGCGGGTCATTAGGTTCAGTGTTTGAGCGGTGCCAAGATAGTGCCCGTCGCCTGTGACGACCTCTTCGATCAGGTCAAGATCAATCGAGTTGTCACACATCTCGACCCCGCGAACAGACCGCAGGATCGCACCGCACATGTCGTTGTCGATCACCAGCGCCTCTTTGCTGGCGGCCATGATCGAGCCCAGCATGCCGACCGAAAGATTGATCATGTCCGCCCCGCCCTGCGCTGCCAGGGCGATGGTATAGCCTTTCTCGTATCCTGACTGCGCGTCAGCCGTCTTGGCGTCAGTCATCCCGGCGGAAACAGTCGATGGCAAGCCGAGGTTCAGCAACAGCTGCGCGGCGGCGGCATTGGCGATTGCGGCTTCACCCGATCCGCCGGTCATGGCCCCGGTGCGCAAATCCGAGATGAATGGCAGAAAGGCAAGGATGCAGGGAAAGCCGGACCTCATCATGTTGACTAGCACCAGACCCGCCATCGATTCTGCCAGACCTTGCGCCAGCGCTCCGGCAAGAGAGGCCGGGCTGGTTGCCCCCGCCTGAGCCGCCGAACAGATCTGGAGCGGCATCCCAAGACGCACGCATTCGCGCATGACACCACATGCTTCTTCGGCCAGCGTCAACGGCGGCACCACATGACAAACCGAGGCAAAGCAAAACGGTTGCCTCCTGAAACCCCCTTCTGCCCCCAACGCCTGATCAAGCATCTCGATCACTGGGGCGACGTGCGCCGGCTCGAAAAAGCTGGTGCCGATGGGCTTTGATGTCGCCTTCATTGCTGCAAAGGCGGTGTTGATATCCAACGTCAAAGGGTCTTCCAGATCCCGCGCGACCACCGGGCGCAAAGAATAGTGAATCGCATCACAGGAATCGACGATCCGCATCAGACCATAAAGGTCCTTCAGCGTGCTGTCGCGATATGTATTGGTTTCGGAATCAAGGATGTGTACGGCCGCGCCGCCAGTACCTATATGGACCTTTCCACCGCCTATCTCGATCCCGCGATCCTTGATGAACCCGGGCAGTTCGACCCGCTTGCAGGCCTTGGAAATCACCTCTTCAACCAAAGCGCGGGGAAAGGTGATACGCCCGTCCGCCCGCTGCAACGCGCCGTTGTCCAGCGCCAGATCACGGATGTCACGGGACGCACCCGACACTCCTGTCCGTTCCAGAATATCAAACGCGGCGTTGGTAATTTGGGCAAGCTTGCCCTCGTCCAGCGGTCTGAACCGTCCACCGAAAGGTGGCGGCGTCATTTGGTGCGCAGAAAGTTCCAAGCCCCGACCGGATCGTGATCGCCGCATGTCTACATCCTATGTGGATCCCCATGCGGAGGCATATTAGGAAGCGCCACTTTCAAGCTCAATTCTATTAGTTGCATAATTTCGTGAAATTATTTCGCTCAATGTAGGTCAGGCCCACCACCCGCCCTGAACAGGGGGCCTGTCCTTTTTGCTGTCGGGAAGGAAATCAAGCGAACTCTCCCATGGGTTGAGGCATTCTTATGCGCGCCTCACCACATTCGCGCCACAATTCAAACGTTAAAATATCTTATTCGCGTCAAAATAACACCGCCTTGAGGGTTCTTCTTGGGCACAGGAGTTAATGAGTCTTTTTGCGCATCTGCTGCGCTGTACCAGTGTTTCACTCAACTCCAGCACAAGGGTCTTTACCGTGACCGACATGATGAACTCCGCCGCTGCCGAGCAAGACGCTGTCGTTTTTGCACGTCAAAGTTTTCTTGGTGAACTCAAAACACTGAACCGCGATTACCCTGACACGGGATTTGGCATTGCGTTGCGAACCCATTCCGGCGACCACTATCTGCTGGCCAATGCGCGGATGCCTTTGCCTTCCTTCAAATCTGAAGGGTTTCCCACCGGACGCCAGGTTGCACGCCTGGAAAACGGTGATCATTTCAGTCTGATCGAAGTTCTGGCCGATGCCGGGGCATATGAAAACATTTCTCCGCGCGCTGAAGCCGAAATTCTGGGCAACGCTCTGGATCTGATTGCCCGGATCGACACCCTGACCCGCGCGCCTTCTGGCCGAATGCCGGAAACCCTGCAAATCGCCGCAACTGGAACCGGAGGCTGATCCATGGCGCGCAACGAACATCTTCTGTCCGTAGGTAATGAGGCCCTGTCACCTATGACGTCGGCCATGACGTCCCTGACGGCTCAGATCGACCAATTGACGGAAGTGGCCGATGCGCGCTCTTCGGCACGGCTGGCGACACTCAAGACGCGGATGGAGAACTTTACCGCGTCAGTGACGCTGGTCGGGCAGGTGAAGGCCGGTAAATCCTCGATCGTGAACATCCTTGCGGGCCGTCCAGCCCTGCTGCCGTCGGATGTGAACCCATGGACCTCGGTTGTCACCACCCTGAACATCAACACCCGTACGCAGGGCGGCACCAAGTCCAGGTTTACCTTCTTCGAGCAGGAGGAGTGGGACAATCTGATGGTCGGCGGCGGTCGGCTGGGCGAACTGGCCAACCGGGCTGGTGCGGACGACGAAATGGATGATATCCGGCGTCAGATCAATGAAATGAAGTCCAAGTCCGAAGCGCGGTTGGGAAAGCACTTCGACCTGATTCTCGGCCAGAGCCACCAGTACGACTATTTCGATGAGGAACTGATCCAGCGCTATGTGTGTCTGGGGGACGAAGACGACCCGGATATTAACCCAAAAACGGGGCGGTTCGCCGATGTCACCAAATCAGCGGAACTGTTCATGGATATTCCCCAATATCCGATCTCGCTGAAGCTCTGCGACACGCCCGGTGTGAACGATACCTTCATGGTGCGCGAACAGATCACCTTGCGCAGCTTGCGCGGATCCGAGGTCTGTATTGTGGTTCTCGCGGCCAGTCAGGCGCTGACCACCATGGATATGGCGCTGATGCGGATCATCGCCCAATTCGAACACCGTCAGATCATCCTGTTCGTGAACCGGATCGACGAGCTGGCCGATCCCGTCAATCAGGTTCCGGAAATCCGCGACCGGATTCAGGACACGCTGAAACAGAACAACATCGACACAAACACCAGCGTTGTATTTGGAAGCGCTTTGTGGGCCGAGGCCGCACTGACTGGCAACCCCGACATCCTGACAGAAGAATCTCGACAGGCGCTGAACACGTTCTACCTGGCGGCCGGATTTGGCGATCAGGCACCTTCGCTTGACAAAATCTGGGCGTTGTCCGGTCTGCCTGACCTTCTGCTGGCCATGAATGAACGCATTGCCGAAGGCGCGGGCACCCGTCTGCTGGATCGTGTGCGCCACCGGGCCCGAAACATTGCCAGCCAGATTCGGGCCACGGCCGTCGCCAAGACTCTGTCTGGTGGCGAAGGAGTGGTTCGGGATCTGGACGGAGTATCGCCAGAAGACGCCATTTCCACCGTAGCCGCCGAATACGAAAAGAAGGTCGCTGACCTGACCACGTCGCTGCGCGACAAGGTGCTTGAACGGTTGGCCTCGGCCGAGGCGAATTTTGTCAAACGGGCGACGGATTCCCTGATTTCCCATCTGGAACAGAACGGCGAACAAGGCACCTGGCAGTATGATCCGGCCGGGCTGCGCACCCTGCAGAAGGCCGCCTATTTCAGCTTCGCCCGATCCATCCGCAAGGAAGCCGGAGCGCTGTACGCAACCGCCGCAACGGACGTGGAAGCCCTGTATCACAGGTTGCTGGGCAACCATTTGGGTGAATTCAAGATCGAAGCCCCGATTGTACCGCGCGTCCCGCCGCCATTGGGCATCGGGCGAACCATTGCGCTTGATTTGCAAAGCACCTGGTGGCGCCGCTGGTGGAAACGCCGCAAAGGATTCGAGGCTTATGCGGCGGATTACACCCGCCTGATCGCCTCCGAAGCGAACTCGATCACCAAGGATATCGAAGAAAACCAGATCGCAGCCGTTCTGGAAAACGTCAGGGCTACTCTGTCCGATTTCATGCGTGAACAGAAAGAGACCCTGCTGAACATCTCGGCTACGGCGGAGCAGGATCCCGGACGCAACACCGCATTGATGGCAGGCATCCAACTGCAGAAATCGCGGGACGAAATTCTGGGTAGCATCCTTAAAGATCTAAGTAACGAGGCAGCATAAGTAGAGATATGACAAAAGACTCACAAAACCGCTTCGTGTCACCAAAGGCCTGGGAACGCATCGAGCAGTGGTCCCGCCGCAAGCCGGTCTTTGCGCTAATGGGGGAATTCAGCGCCGGGAAATCGACGCTGATGAATTTTCTCCTGCGCACGCAGGCACTGCCGACACAGGTCACGGCGACGCAATTGCCGCCCATCTGGTTCAGTTGGGGCAACAAACCTGCATTTGTAAAACGGCATGATGGCAGCACGGAAAGTATCACGCTGGATCAGCTTGAAAGTGTTGGCGTGAATGATGCGCAGTTCATTCGCATCTATCTCGAGGCCGACATTCTGGAAGCTGTCGACCTGATCGATACCCCGGGCATTTCGGATCCCAAGATTTCGACCGATGTGTGGCGGCGCGCGATCGGTCAGGCCAATGGCGTTCTGTGGTGTACCCATGCAACGCAGGCCTGGCGCGAGACTGAACGCGCAACCTGGGTATCCCTGCCCGAGCGTTTGCAGAACAACTCCCTGTTGCTGGTCACCCGCGTCGATGCACTTGATGTCAAAGACCGCCAGAAAGTGCTGCGACGGGTCAATCGGGAAGCCGGACATCTGTTCAACAGGTCGATCCTGTTTTCTGCGCGCGATGCCATTACGGCGCGGGACAAAACCGGCGATGCCGAGCTTTGGTCGCGCAGTGGTGGCGGCAAGATGGTCGACAGCTTTCTGGAGATCACCGAGCACATCATGGACAACCGGGCCGAACAGCTGTCCCGCTATCAGATCGACAAGACGCTGCCCAACGAACCCAGGGTTCGGCCGCTGCGTCCGTCGCGTAAAACCGATGGCGAGGCGGACAAACGGCCCGAAAGTGAAGCGGCGCCCCTCCAGCTGGTAAACCCCCTTGCCGACGAAAGCGACGAACCCAAGGTCGTGACCAGCTTTCCAGTGCGTCCTGCACGTGTGGAGCGGCAAGGCGAGGATTCGGAACGACCGCGAATTGACGCGGCTGAGGCCGAACGACTGCGGGCTGAGATGGTGCCCGATACCGTAGACTCGAGCAAAGACGGCGAAGACGACGATCTGCGGACCTTTTTCCGCAAAACGTCGGAGGGTCCGCTGGACCTGACTGCGCTGGCCAGATCCACTTCGGATGAAGACGAGTTCGATCTGCTGGACGAAGACGAACTGGATGAAGAGGCTCGCGACCCGGCGATTGCGACCAGTGAACCCGAAGGTTGGGACGAGTCTGAAACCCTGATCGCGACGGCTGAAGAAAATCAAGCGGATGCGCCTGAAGTCTCGGTCGAGGAGGAAGCTGAAAAAGAAGAGGGAATTGAGGTATCGGTCTCGTCGATCACGGCTTTGCTGGCCCAGCAATCGGACAAGTCAGACCAGGAATACGAACCTGAGCCTGAAGACCTTAGCCCCGCCGAAGCCGAGATTCTGTCCATGCCGGGCGGAAATGCCGAAGCGCCAAGCCGCGAATCCGAGAACATCGATGCTATAGCTGGCCAGATGTCGGCGCCTAAGGAAAGCTCGCTCAGCGCATCCGCCATGTGGCGCGAGATTGCGAAGGACGAAGACCTGCCGGAAGATGCCGAAGGCTTAAAGAACGTATTCACGGCGTTTCTGGCTGAGTTTGACAAAATCGCCGTTGAGCACAACGAGCAGCAGACCAAAGAGGCGTTGCGCCCAATGGCAAAAACCAGTGAAAACAGCAGGGCGGAATGGCATGTGCTTTAGTCCCGGAAACATTGTCCTGACGGACAGTTTCGACAGAATTGCCAGGTGTTAGATGTCGATCGAAGCTGCGTTGACCACTGCAATGGAATCAATACCCGACTGCATCGCAGCCGGGTATGTCGATATGGAAACCGGGATGTTACTGGGGACAAAAGTCGCTGACCCGGAAGGTGGCGACGCATTGGACACACTTGCAGTTGCAGTCGCCAACCTGTTTCAGGGCCGGGGAGTACGGGCCTTTGAACAGCTTCTGCGGCAGGCAGAGCCAGAAAGCACGGACGGTTCCGGCTTTGGCGAGATTGCAGTGTTTTCAAATGATCGGCTCAATATTTTTCTGCGGACCCGGGAATATCCCGATCATGTTGTCTGCTACGTCTGTCACAGCAGCGCGAATGTCGGGTTGGCGTTGGCGAAATCACATCTGAGTCTGGGGTCGGTGGCGGCTGCAGTCTAGTTCGACCTGAGGGGGTCAAGACATGATGGATACTGACATACTTGACATGCTCGAAGACATCGGGCGGTCATCTGTTGCCCGGCTCTCTCCGGCTGTGACGCTGGCGGGCGACACTCCCGTAACACGTCGCGCTGAAGTATTGCGCGCCATTCGCCGAACCGTATTGCCGCGCCGCCTGGAATTTACGGCTGCAAATGGAGATTGCCTTGCAATTGAGGTCAACAGTTCAAGGGTCACGGATGTCTTTCGCGTCCGGTCCGGTTTGGTGCCGGATTTTGAAACCGAACCGCGGGATGCTTTGACTGACAGGCTGGCTCATCTGTTGTCGGATATTGCCGCTGCCCCTGCCCCGCTGGAACTGACGTCATTGCAGCCGGATACCGCGCTGGAAGCGGATGATGTCGGGATAACCCTCAGCGAAATCCAGGTTGCCTGCCAGAGTATTGAATTTCCAACCGAACCAATTGTTTCGATTGTGCCTGATGTCCAAACGGACCCGCAACCGCCCACACCCCAATCGGATACGCTGGCAGCAAGATTCTTTGACGCGGCCGACAAATTTGCGCTGGGACGGATTCTGGCGGAAAGCTCAGATGGGCGTGAATTGCAATCCGACGGCATTTGCGCACCCGGCCAAAGCGCTGGGCCAAATCAGGATCTTCTTGCACAATTTGCGAAGGATTTGAGCGGGTGGAACGCCGATCTGGCTATCGATCCCGAAAAGCCGCAACTGATTGTCATGCGTCCGTCCGGCGGCAAAGGAGCCGGTCTTGCGGTTCTGCAGCATGGTGATCAATTCGCGGTCGCCTTGCATGAGGCGCGCAAGCTGGGTTCAGCGGTCAATCTGTGGGCCTCTCTGAAGGGATCAGAGGAATGACCGCGCCCAAAACAATCAATTTTTCGAATAATTCAATCCGTGAGTACGAGTAAACAGGTATAACGTTATGAGTGAAAATAATCGTCGCGAGTTAATTCGCATCGCAGAAGACATGAATGAAGTGAGCAATGACGAAACCCGTCAGTTCATTTCGCGTATTGTGAGAGACCTTACAAATCTGAGGCCCTCCATCGCTTTTGTCGGTCAGATCAAGGCCGGTAAGTCTCGTCTGATCAATGGCTTCACCGGGCAGGCCGAGTTCCTTCCGTCGGATGTAAACCCCTGGACCACCGTAATCACCGACATGCATTTCGGGCATCCTTCGGGCCGGACGGACGGGGCCGAATTTCATTTCTTCGACAATCGCCAATGGCAGGCGCTGATCGCCGAAGGTGAAGAACTGCGCAACATGTTCCCCGATGACGAGGACAGCTATAAGCGCGAGATGATCGAGGAACAGGTCGAGGCGATGAAAACCCGCGCCCGGCTGCGTTTGGGCGAAAGCTATGAACAACTGCTGGGTCAGCACCACGATCTGGAACATCTCAATACGGACGATCTGGCGCGCTATGTCTGCGCCGGGGATGATCCAACCGATACTGAAACGCACGACCCCGGTTCTGACCGGGGCCTCTACAGTGACATTACCCGCAAGGCCGAAGTTTATTTCGACATCGGCCACTTTCCGTTCCCGCTGACCGTCACAGATACGCCCGGTGTCAACGACCCGCTGCTTATCCGCGAGGAAATCTCGCGCCAGTATCTGAAGGAATCCGACTTTTTTGTTGTGGTTCTGTCGGCGCATCAGGCCCTGTCCCGGGCTGACCTGAAACTCTTCCGTTTGATGCAGGCGTTGGAGTTGGGCCAGATCGTCGTGTTCATCAACCGCGTGGACGAACTGGGCGGTGGTGCCGACGATGCAACGAAAGTGCGTGCGGACGTTCGCGACGGGCTTGAGAAAGCCCTTGGAAACTCGGATATCGACGTTTTGATGGGCAGTGCCCAATGGGCACATTATGCCCTCACCGGAGATGACACCGGGATCAATCACGATCACGTTCTTGCCTGGTTGCGAGCCCATCCCGAACAGATGCAGCAATATCTGAAAGGTGTTGAGGAGATCAAACAAGGCCCCGGCCCCATCAGTCGCGAAGGTGTCCTGCGCTTTGCGGCCATGATCGCCTCGGGCCTTCCGGATCTGCGCCGGCATGTGACCCGCGCCCTCACCGAGGGTCCCCGGAACGAACAGATGCGCATGGCGTGGCAGCACCTGAACAGTTTCGCCAAGGGCGAGGTTGAACGCTCTGGCGCGCATCTTCGCGCTTTGGAAGTCGATTCCGGCAATGACACCTCAAGTGCGGATGAAAACGACAAGACGCTGGGCGATCTTCGCGCCTTGGTGGTCGAAAAAACCAGCGAAATCACAAATGATATGGACGACGTTCTGGCCAATCTGCGTGGTGTCATGGATGACACGGTGGCCGAATCCGTATCGGGCGTGGTGCGTGGACCGAACGGGCAATCGCCGCTGCTGATCAGGGGCGGCGATACCGAATTGAACTTTACCCCGCTGCGCGATCGGATGCGGGAACTTGTTCAGGGTGCGACGCAGGTCGTCCGTCAACGGATGCTGAGCGAGCTTTACGCCATCGACATGCAATGCAACGCGGCACTGCGGACACTGGCAGGCTGGCATGATCCGGCTGACAACCGCATGAACACCAGTGCCGTGCGGTGGTACCGGCCGGACACAACCGCTCTGACACGCGGAATCACGGTAGAGTTGCGTGTGAACTGGCTCTCTCGCCTGATATCGCGTAATAGTGTGGTATCCAGGGCCGAACGAATGATCGTTCAGGAATTCGAGATGATCGGAGATGATCTGGTCGACACCGCGCGCGGGGATTTACTGGAACGCCTGAATACCGTTCTGGATCACTACATGGCTCTGTTGGCCGGACATCTTGAACATCGCGCCGGTAGCGGAGAGGCAAATGCGAGAACACAGGCGCAGACCGCATATGATCGCGCCCGGCGGATTGCCGATGAACTGGGTTCCGTTTTCGGACCAAATTTGGCGGAAAACACACAAGCAGAGGCTGCTGAATGATTGAATTTCCCGGAACCGAAAAGGAAGTGCGTCAGCTTGAGCGCTTTCTGACCGCGACGGAGGCATTGCCTTCCGATACGGCGCTGGACAAAATGCGCGAGCGTGCGCTGGCCCACGCCGAACGGTTGTCCAATGCTGTCAATATCGGTTTCGCGGGCGAGTTCGGGGCTGGCAAATCCAGTCTGGCCAACATGCTGGCCGGGGCCGACATACTGCCGACCGGGCCGCAACATCTGAAACTGCCCTTGGTGATTGTTGCCTATGCCGATACACCGGAAACCACCGTCGGGTGGTGGGATAAAGAGCCAATGGTGTACTCCGGCATAGCGCTTGAGAAGGCGGCTGCGGACAATCCCGATTTCATCTCAGTCGGGCTGAATACACCTGCACTCAAGGAAATCTCACTGTTCGATCTGCCGGGGTCTGGTGCGCTTGACGATACGTACAAGCAAACGCTGGACCTTCTGAAGTTTGTCGACTGCGCGATCTGGTGCACAAACGGAACCAATGCCTGGCGCGAAACCGAACGTCATCTGTGGGCCCGGGTTTCGGAAGAACTGCGGGCAAACAGCCTGCTGGCCGTCACTCATACCGATCTGCCGCCGGTCCGCGATGCGCTGGATCGTGTTCTGGCTCGGTTGAACAAGGAAAAAGGCGACCTGTTCCGTGCGGTTGTCCCAATCGGCACACCGATAGCGGTCAAGGCAATGGCGCAAGAGCCCGAGCCCGATTTCGACCTATGGGAAACATGCGGCGGGCAAAATTTGGCTGAACAAGTATTGCAGGTCGCATCCGACCGACGGCTGAAGGATCTGGAGGCCGCTCGCACCGACCTGAGGCAACAATTTCTGCCCTATCTGGAAAGCCTGCCCGGTGAGGAACCGGCGCCGGAGTCAGAAAGCACCGATGCGTCGGCCATGCACACGGCGTTGGGGACTGCACTGCCCCCATTGGACAACCCCATACTGGAAGACTGGCTGGCCGCAATCACCAGCATCTACGAGGACCTGCGGGAATCGTCCAGTATCGAACCCGCAGCCTTCCTTCAAAGCTGCCAGGATATCGTCGAAGACTTCGCCGAACGTCTGGAACAGGGGGACGAAATCGACCCTGAGGCAGACTGGATACCGGGTGAGTTCGAAAAGGCCACCGACCTGCTGCTGTTGCTTCAGTTCGAAAGTGGCGATGCGCCGCTCAAGGACGCGATCAGCATCTTGGCGCAGCTGGGCGACAACCTGGCCTGGGCCGGAAGCAAGGTTTCCTCACCACAACCGAAAACCGGCACCTGACAATTTTCTCTTTAAAACTGATCTTGGATATCGCGAATCGAGCCCGGCAGAATCGGGCTTTTATTGTTTCTATTTCGTGGACCAAGAGCGTTTAGCGGACGATCAGTTCACACGCTTGACGAGCTGGAACACAACATATAGCCACACCACCCACCTCTGTTACTGTATGTAGTTTTTGATCAAAAACGATCCTTAGTGAAGCCATCAGGTGGCCCCAATAAAGTCAAATTTGAAACGTCTAACCGTTCTCAAGTGTTCTGCGGTTGTTTCTGGTTGTGAGTTCGAGGGCCATTTGCCCGGTTGTCATTACGCCGCAAAGTTTAGAACGGGTGGAAAGAATGAGCCGCAACCAGGCAGTCGGTGCATCGCACGACGAACCGAAAATTGAAGGATTGGAACCGGGCGCAAAGCTGTTGCGCGGCCAGTATGAAATCCTTCGTTATCTCAGCAACGGCGGATTTGGGATCACCTATCTGGCGCGCGACAGCCTGGAGCGCGATGTGGTGATCAAGGAATGCTATCCCGGTGCCCTCTGCCGCCGGAATGGCGATCTGGTGGAACCCAACGACCCTTCATATCAGGAAGATCTGCGCGCGATCATCGACCTGTTCATTCAGGAAGCCCGCAACCACGCGCGGCTTGTCCACCCCAATATCGTCGATGTGCATCAGGTGTTCGAAGACAATGACACCGCGTATATCGCCATGGACCTGATCCGGGGTTGCGACCTGCTGGATTACGTCGAGAACCCGGAAAACGATGGCGGGCCCGACTTTATCGTTCAGGTCACGGAAAAAATGCTGTCGGCCGTGTCCTTCATTCACCAAAGCGGCATGTTGCACCGCGACATCTCGCCCGACAACATTCTGATCGACGAAAATGGCGATCCTGTTCTGATCGATTTTGGAGCAGCCCGGGAACAGGCAGCACATCAGAGCGCGGCTCTTCTTACGCTTCGCGTGATCAAGGACGGCTATTCCCCTCATGAATTCTATGTGCGCGGGGCCGAGCAAGGCCCAAGCAGCGACCTGTATGTTCTTGCGGCCACCCTGTACCACGCGATCAGCGGCGAACGCCCCATAGATGGCCAGACCCGCCTGAACGCCTTCAACAGCAGCCAGGATGACCCCTACACTCCGTTGGCCGGTCAATTTAAAGGTTATCCCGAGGGATTTCTGGAAGCGATTGACAAGGCGATGGAAGTTCACGCCACGGATCGGTTGCAAAACGCGCTGGAGTGGTTGCGGATGTTCCGTGGTCCGAGCGTGATGTTCGACAGCTTTGCCTATCGTCCCGTTTCGGTCATCGTCGGCATGGACCGCAAAGATGACGAGGAAGAAAAAGCCCGCATCAAGGCCGAAAGCGAAAATGCCGAGGCGGTGGTTACCGCCCTGCTGGCGGGCAACCAGGACATCGTTATCGGCAATGAGGATGACAAAGATTTGGCCAAATTCGCGCCCAAGGCCAACGAGCCGGTTGCGGTAGACACCGTTGTACAAAACCGGTCAGGCGGCAGCGGCAAAATGATTGCCGGCCTTGCCGTAGTCGCAGCACTTGCGGCAGGTGGTTACATCTTTATGGAGAGCAACAAGGGCACCGATATCTCCAGCACCACGGAAACAGCCACACCTGCGGCCGAAACGGCGGAACCTGCGGTAATTGCCGCGGAACCCGCCGAAGAAAAGACCGAAGTTGCAGCCGCCCCAGTCGAAGAACCCCCAGAGGTTGCGGCGCCGGTCAGTGCAGACACCACAGCAGTCGAGACCGTTCAGACCGAAACGGAAACAGCAGTTGTCACACCTGCCGAACCCGTCACCATACAGAAAGAAAACCCCCAGGAGCAGCCTGTCGAGCAGACACAGGCCAAACCGGCGGCCCTGAACGAGGCCGAAGCAAAGACCGCCGAGGGAACAGCGGAAACAGAAACACCCGCGGCCCCGGCGGCACCGGTTAACCTCGCTGAAACGCAAGTTGCATTCGCTCATTGGGACGTAGAAATTCCTTTTGCGACCGCCAAACGCCGCGCCTCGACCGGTAACGTGATCGCCGTTACCGAGGTTGATCCGTCGCTTGACATGGGCGTCATCGGTGAATGGGTCCAACGCGGTGCCGCGATTTTCACACTGAATGGCAACCCAGTGCGCTCGGATGTGACGTTTGCCGCCCAAGTTCTGGATGACCTAAAGGTCGATCCGGACGGCTATATCCGCGTATCTGCACGCTATCGCCCATTGGGCAAGACCCGCGCTCAGAACGGATTGCTGGCGTTGCCTGCTCATCGCAAGCTCGGGCTGGAGAATGGGTTTGCCTTTGATATCCGTCACAACGGTGACGGCTGGCAGACGGTTGTCACCAGTGCCCCTGCAGGTGAAGCAGGCGGCCTTCGGCAAGGGGATATTCTGCGGAATGAAACGCATACAGGTCTGGCCATTGACGGCCCGGAAAGCCTGGATGCTGTACTGGCCGATCTGGTCTCGGAAAATCAGCCCCAGGCACGGCTGACTGTGTTGCGCAACGGTGCGGACACGTCTGCCACCATGCCTTTGGCGAGGGAGTGATCGGACAGTTTGAAATGTGATCTGCCAGTGTGTGTTTGCTGAGGGTCGCGGGTCAAACCCGCAACCCTGACGGGAACCGGCCCGTCGCGGAAAGTTAAGTTAGTTCTCTGGTTTCTCAAATCGTAGGTGCCGCTGCGCATGTTGCGCGGAGGTGAGTAGCAGCCGCGCGGGACAGTCGTCCTGTGCCCAAAGTCAAAGGTGTCGACACCATGTTCAAATATAAAAGCCCTCTCAGCCGGCTTCTCGAAGGTGCCGGCAAAGCAAGAGAAACCGAAACCGAAGACGTTGCCGCCCCGGCGGAAGAAAGCCCGGAAAACAAGCAGCCGATCGCGGACTTCAACGCACTGCGCGCAGCGTTGGGCGGTGGAAACCTCTCGGCCGAAAGCTACGAAGAAGCCGATGAACTGATCCCTGAAGAAAAGATGCCAGAATTCGCTGAAGGCGAAACTGAAGTGGACTCCTCGGATGACGAAGCGCAGGTCGAAGTAGAAGACGCGGTCGCAGAACCGGAAGCTCCACAACCCGAAGAGGCACAGGACGATCAAGTTGTAACTCTGCACTTGACGACTGAAGTTACCGAAGTTGAGGCGGTTGAAGAAACCCCTGAGGCCGACGAAGCCGCAGTTGAAGTAATCGAAGACCCTGCAGAGCCGGAAATTCAACCGGAACCGGAAGCCGTGCAGTCACACGAACCTCAAGTGATGCAGGTCGCCGAACCGGAAATCGTCCAGGTGCCTGAAACGGAAGTTGCACAGGCCCCGGAGGTCGAGGAAACCCCGGCAGCGCCCGTTGCCGCCGATGATCGCCGCAGCCGCGTGAAGACAACCTTCCTGGGGTTTGAGCGTGCCGACACACATGTGCAGGATCTGATGGAAACGGCCGAACCGGTCGCCAAGTCCGAAGCTGCACAGGAGACCTTTCCTGTTGGCTGGCTGGTTGTCACGTCCGGCCCGGGTCGTGGTGCGTGCATCACGCTGACCGAAGGCTTGATGCAGATCGGCCGCAATGACGATCAGGCCATTCAGCTGGACTTCGGCGACACAGGTATTTCGCGCAGCAACCACGCCGTGATCGCCTATGACCCCGAAGATCGCAAATGCTACCTGGGGCACGGCGGCAAGGCCAATCTTGTGCGCCTGAACGGCAAGCCGGTGCTCAGCACTGTGGCTCTGTCCAGCGGCGACCTGATCCGGATCAGCGAAACTTCGATCCGTTTCGCTGCTTTCTGTGATGACGGCTTTGACTGGCGGGATTCCTGATAGATGCTGGCGACCCCGGCATATGATATTGCACTGATCCTGGATCAGGGTCAGCGCGACACGCAGGAAGATGCGATTGCATCGCGCATGTTTGACGCGTGCAACGCAGGTTACGTGATTGTGGCCGACGGAATGGGCGGTCACGCTGCAGGTGAAATAGCTTCGGAGTTGGTGATCGCCGCCTGGCGCGGGGCACTGGACGCCGAGCTTGAGACGGACACTCCAAGCGAAGCTAACCTGATCGACGCCCTGCCTCTGGCCGCCATACAGGCCAATGCCGCTATCGCCAACCACAGCGAAGAACAGGGCGACGGATTCAACATGGGCTCGACCCTGCTGGGTCTTCTGCTGCTGGGCCAACGCGCGTTCTGGATTTCGATCGGTGACAGTCCGCTTTATTTGTTCCGGAATGGCCAGCTGACCCAGATAAATGAAGATCACTCGATGGCACCTGTGATTGACGCACAGGCCGCCGAAGGTGCTCTGACCCTGGCCGAGGCACAGGCTCACCCTGACCGTAATCAACTGACTTCGGTGGTTATGGGCGCCGCTATTCCTAAAGTCGATTGCCCTGAACAGCCTTTGAAGCTGGAAGCCGCTGATATCCTGATATTGGGCAGCGATGGGCTGCAATACCTCAACGACGCGGAAATTCGGTCCATCGTGACCGACAATGCGCAGGCCTTGGCACAGGATCTGGCGGATGCGTTGCTTCGCGCCCTGCAAGCCAAAAACGACCCCGATCAGGACAACGTATCAATCGCCGTGGTGAAACCGGCAATACCCTAACACAGGCAAAGCAACAGGACCCATGAGAAACCATCTGATCGTATCAAGTCTGGCTCTCGCAGCCGCGACGGGCGCGGCCTCGGCGCAAGAGGCGTGCAGTACCTATGAGATTCAGCGAGGCGACAGCCTCCGGGAACTGGCGATACAAGTCTATTCGACTGAAGACTATCGGTTTATATACGACGCGAACCGGGATGTCATCGGCTCGAACCCGAACATCATTCGGGTCGGCGATATTCTGACTTTCCCCTGCCTTGAAGAGGTCGGACGCGAGGCAGCAGTGCCGGATACCAAAGCCGGACGCATCGCCGCGGAAATGGCTGCCGAGTTGGTGAAAGCCGCAGAAGAGCGGGCCGAAAAAGCCATTGCCGACGCCGAAGCCCGCGTTGCAGCAGCCGAAGCCGAGGCCAAGAAGGCCAGCGAAGACGCTGTGATCGAGGCCAAAGCGGCGGCCAAAGAAGAAATTGAAGCCGCACGCGCCGAAGCTGCAGCGCTGATCCGCAACGCAGGCGACAATGAGCGGCCCGAGGTTCGGGATCGCCAGATTTTGCTGATCACCGGCGGAAATTATGCACCCTTCACGGATGAGGCACTGCCGAACCGAGGGTTATATACCTATCTGGTCGAAACCGCGATGCTGCGGGCCGCGCCCGAGCAATCCTACAAGATCCAGTTCGTCAACGACTGGTCGTCGCATCTGGATCTGCTTATGCCGACGCTGGCGTTCGACGCGACATTCCCCTGGTCGCGCCCCAATTGCGAAGAGGCCGAAGCCCTTTCCGACAAGGACCGTTCGCGGTGTGAGACCTACAATTTTTCCAACCCGTTCTACGAAGTTGTTGACACCTTCTTCGCCCGCGAAGGTTCGGGCTATGAACAGACACTGACCTACGCGGATTTCGCGGGCACCACGATCTGCCGCCCCGAAGGCTGGTCTCTGTCGCACATGGATGCGGTCGGCCTTTACGAGCCGGCGATCAAGTTGATGCGTCCGGTTTCGCCGGATGACTGCTTTCACGCCGTCATGGAAGGCACCGCCGACATCGTCGCCATCGAGGCACACCTGGCGGTCGAGGCAATCGGTCGGCTGGGTTACGAACACCGCATCATCGAAAACCCCAATCTGGCGGCGATCAAGTCGCTTAACATCATGACCCACAAGGACAATCCTGACGGGGAGGCAATCCTTGAGACGCTGAACCAGGGTCTGGCAATCATGCAGCAATCGGGCGAATGGCGCGACATCGTGTCGACCGCCCTGCGTCACCAAATGGAAAATGGCTAAGGCCGCAATCGGCCTGACACACAAGAAAGTCTGGAGGAAGTGGACATGTTTAATATTGATCTGAAGAAAGTGGTAATGTCGGCCACCGCCGTCACAGCACTGAGCGCAACCGCGGCGGCGGCACAGGAAGCCTGTACCAACTACACCGTCGAGGATGGCGATACGATGGCAACCATCGCCATCGCGGCTTATGGAACGTCGAACTATCAGCCGATCTTCAACGCGAACCGCAACGTCATTACGAACCCGAACGCACTGGAGCCGGGCCTGGTTCTGGCCCTACCCTGTGAGGACGGCAGCCTGCCCAACGGTCAGACCGCACAGGAAATCATCGCGGCGGAAGAACAGCGCGCGGCCAGCGTAAAGCGGTCGAGCGTCTACCAACCGCCGATCAAACTGGTCACCGGCAATGGCTGGGCGCCGTTTGCCGATGAATCGCTGAACGGCGGCGGTGCAATCACCCGCCTGGGCACCACTGCCCTGCAGCGTGGCGGCAACGCCCGCGACTATTCGGTCAGCTTCGTGGACGACTGGAACTCGCACCTGGAAACGCTGCTGCCTTTGGGGGCGTTTGACGTATCCATGGCGTGGAACATGCCCGACTGCACCAACCGCACCTACGAATGGTCGTGGGAAACTGAAGTGCGCTGCACCCAGTTCGACTCTTCCGTTCCGGTTTATGACATCGTGGTCGGGTTCTACACCCTGCCGGAAAGCAGCTATGCAAGCGCGACAACTTTTGAAGAGCTGAAAGGGTCCACCATCTGCCGCATGGACGGCTGGTTCATCCACGATCTGGAACAGGAAGGCTTGCATAACGGCGAATCCATGACCCTGATGCAACCCATCACCGCGCGCGAATGCCTCGACGCTGTTCTGACAGGTACCGCCGACGTCGCGACGTTCGAAGTTCAGTTGTTCTCGGACACCATGGTCGAAATGGGCCTGAACCAGAACGACATGGTGGAAAACCCCTTCGTGACCTCGCTGTCTTCGCTGCGCTTCATCAGCCACCGGAGCAACCCGTTCGGCAAGCAGTATCTGGCGATGCTGAACAAGGGCCTGAACGAAATGCGTGAATCCGGCGAATGGTACGCCATCGTTTCTGACACGCTGCGCGAGCACAACGAGAAACTTATGGCAGCGTCGAACTGATCCCTCGGTTCAGCTGATACACTGGGGCCGGTTCCGCAACCGGCCCCTTTTTTGTTCGTGATAACCCAGTGCCCTGGCCTGGACTTGGTGGTTGGGCGCCGCATCACGGAACTGAAAGAAGCCTAAGCTGATCGCCTTTTTGTCCTTTGTATCCGGGATTATTCTGGACACGGTGACCGTCGGACGGCGGGAAATGAAGCGGCTGCATTATCTCAGCCTGCCAGCGCCAATATCCAAATAACGGCACTCGGTCTGCTTTCGGACAAGCAAAAAACACCCCAACTACGGGAAACCCCCAATATCGGAAGCTGCCGGGTTTGATATTCTGACCCCAACAGCACCGGTGAGGCCTGAGCCTCTCCACTCACTTGAAAAGGGACTGACTTTGGGGGTCAGTCCCTTTTTACTTGTCTCATTGAATACTTACTATCCGTGAAGGGCCGCATCAGTGGGCGCGGCCCGAATAATCTTACCCGATAATGGCGTTCAGCGTCGCGCTGGGGCGCATAACTGCAGCTGCCTTCGTCGGATCTGCGTGATAGTATCCACCCAGATCGGCAGGCGCGCCTTGCGCCGCAGCCAGTTCCGACAGGATTTGCTCTTCCTTGTCGGCCAACTCTTTGGCAACCTGGGCAAAATCGGCGGCCAGATCGGCGTCATCGGATTGCGCAGCCAGCGCCTCGGCCCAATATCGTGCAAACCAGTAGTGGCTGTCGCGGTTGTCAGGCTGGCCAACCTTGCGGCTTGGCGATTTGTTGTTGTCCAGAATGCCTTGCGTGGCCGCTTCGGCCGCTGAACCCAGAACCCCGGCCTTAGCATTGCCTTTGCTGTCGGCCAGGAAGTTCAGCGATTCACCCAGCGCACAGAACTCACCCATCGAGTCCCAACGCAGGTGGTTCTCTTCCACCAACTGCTGCACGTGTTTGGGCGCCGAGCCACCCGCGCCGGTTTCAAACAGACCGCCGCCATTCATCAGCTTGACGATCGACAGCATCTTGGCCGAGGTGCCCAGTTCCAGGATCGGAAACAGGTCGGTCAGGTAATCGCGCAGCACGTTGCCAGTGATCGCGATGCTGTCCTTGCCTGCTGTAATGGTCTGCAGCGACTGACGGGTAGCCTCACGCGGGGCCATGATCAGGAACTTGTCCGCAACGCCAGCCGCCTCAAGCGCCGGTTTGACGTATTTGATCAGCTCTGCGTCATGGGCGCGGTTTGCGTCCAACCAGAAGATCGCCTCGGAACCGGTCAGGCGCTGACGATCCTTCGCCAGCTCAATCCAGTTCTCGATCGGAGCCTTTTTGACGGTGCAGGAGCGCCATATATCGCCCTTTTCGACCTCATGCGAATGCAGCGTCTCACCATTGGCCAGTACGATACGGATCGTGCCATCGGCGGGTGCTTGGAAGGTAGTCGGGTGCGAGCCGTATTCTTCCGCCTTCTGCGCCATCAAGCCAACATTGGCCACGGCACCGGCAGTTGCCGGGTTCAGCGCGCCGTTGGCTTTGAAGAAGTTGATGGCCTCATCATAGACGGGCGCATAGCAGCGGTCGGGTATCACACAATTGGTATCACCCTTCGCACCGGTCTCGTCCCAACCCTTGCCGCCTGCACGGATCACGGCGGGCATCGACGCGTCGATAATCACGTCCGACGGGACGTGCAAGTTGGTGATGCCCTTGTCGCTATCGACCATGTACATCGACGGACGGTCCGTCTTGATCGCGTCGATCGCGGCCATGATGTCGGCGTTGCCCTTCACGCGATCCAGAAGATCACCCAGACCAGAGTTCGGGTTCACGCCCAAAGCGTCCAGTTCCGCGCCGAACTTCTCGAACACCGGTGCCAGCCATGCCGTGACCGCATAGCCGAAGATGATCGGGTCCGAGACCTTCATCATCGTCGCCTTCATGTGCAGCGAGAACATGGTGCCATCTTTTTTAGTGTCCTCGATGGCGTCCGCCAGGAACGAAGACAGCGCCTTGACCGACATGAAGGTCGCGTCGGCAACAGTGCCTTCGGCCAGAGGCCAGGCATCTTTCAGAACGATCACGCTGCCGTCCTTGCCAACAAATTCGATCTTGGCATCACCCGCCTGAGCAGCCGTGATAGTTGCCGAATTCTCATTCGCATAGAAATCGTTGCCAGACATGGAAGACACTTTGGTTTTGCTGTCCGACACCCACTCACCCATCGAATGCGGGTTCTTCTGAGCGTAGTTCTTGACCGCACGGGCCGCGCGACGATCCGAGTTGCCCTCACGCAGTACCGGGTTAACAGCCGAACCTTTGATGGCATCATAACGTGCGCGGATCGCCTTTTCCTCATCGGTCGAAGGCTCTTCGGGATAGTTCGGAATATTGTAGCCCTGCGATTGCAGCTCTTCGATGGCTGCAACCAGCTGCGGGACCGACGCCGAAATATTCGGCAGCTTGATCACATTGGCATCCGGCGTCTTCACCAGCTCACCCAGTGCGGCCAGATCGTCTGTGATGCGCTGATCTTCGGTCAGGTTCTCGGGGAAGGTTGCCAGAATGCGGCCCGCCAGCGAAATATCCTTGGTGCCGACACTCACGCCAGCGGCCGAAGCGAACTTGCGAATGATGGGCAGGAACGATGCGCTCGCCAGCTCCGGCGCTTCGTCTACAATGGTATACAATATATCGAAGTTCGATTTTTCTGCCATATTCCCTTACCTTTTTTAAGCCTTTCAGGGGCGTGCGATCCAAGAGTTGATGCCACATCAACGTGGCGCGGCAGGGGCACGATCAGGATGCTGCCCCTTGGTTACTCTGATTTGACAGGGCCTCCCATAAAACAGGATGGCCCCGGGATCAATCACCGGAACGCGCGCAAATTGACACGGGGTTGGGTGAACCAGATGAAACGGCGCAGAAAAAGGGTCGGCCTTGCTGCCTCAGACGCCCCAGGTGTCGCTCAGACGATAGCCGCCCGGCCAAGGGTCATCGGGATCCAGCATGTGTTGGTGAATGCCGGTAATCCAGCCCTGGCCGCTGATCTCCGGGACAATAGCCGCGCGATCGCCCAGCCGTGTTGCCTCGACGATTCGACCGGTAAAACGCGAACCGATGATGGAAATGGCTTCGAACGTTTGGCCGACCTGCATCTGTCCTTTGGCGGCCATCAACGCCATGCGTGCCGAGACCGCCGTGCCGGTAGGTGAGCGATCGACTTTACCCGGTTGAATGGCCACGGCGGACTTGCCGCGCACCCCTTCGGGAGCTTCCTCCAAAGGACCGCAGAGGGCACAGAAGGAGATGTGATCCCAATCCGGGTTTTCGGGATGGGAAAAACCAATCTGTTCATTCGCCGCATTTGTGATTGCAACACCCATACGCGCGATATCACGCGCCTCGTCTTCGGTGATCTCAAAGCCCAGAGCGGCGGCATCGACGACGACGAAACTGTCGCCTCCAAAGGCCGTATCGACCTGCAACGTTCCCACGCCCGGAACTTCGAGTGGAACGCCAAGCTTGTCGGCAAAGCTGGGCAGGTTCTGCACAAAGATACGTCTGGCCTTGCCGCCCTCGCACTCGGCCCGGACACGGACCAGGCCGCCGGGCGCTTCCAGTGTCAGATGGGTTTCGGGCTCCTGCATCGGGACGATGCCGCCATCCAGCAACACGGTCGATACGCAGATCGAATTCGATCCGGACATCGGCGGCGTATCTTCAGGTTCCATGATGATAAAACCCGCATCAGCGTCAGGATGTTTGGGCGGCACCAGCAGGTTTACATGGCGAAATACTCCGCCCCGCGGTTCGTTCAGGACAAAACTTCGTAAGGTCTGATCTTTTGCGATGAACGAACGCTGGTCCCACAGCGTTTCACCCGGGGGCGGCGCGACACCGCCAACGATCACATCCCCGACCTCGCCTCCGGCATGGGCTGAAATCACATGAATTGTCTTCACGCTGCGCATGAGGGCTCCTTAAAACCGGGTGGCAGAAAAAGGATCAGGGGAAATCTCAGGAGTATCATCGACAAGCAGGTCGGCGACCATTTCAGCGGTCCCTGCTGACTGTGTCAAACCCAGATGACCATGGCCAAACGCATAAATCACATTGCGGGAACGGCGTGCAGGGCCGATCACCGGAATACTGTCGGGCAGCGACGGGCGGAATCCCATCCATTGCGTACCACCTTCGGTCCTGAGCCCCGGCAGGAACTGCGTCGCCTTTTGCAAAAGGGTTTCCGCCCTCCGGTAATTCGGTGGCAGTTTCAGCCCACCAAGCTCGACAGCCCCCCCGATGCGCACGCCGCCGTTGATGCGACTGGCCACGAATCCGTGGCGGGAAAAGGTCAGATGCATCCGCAGATCGAAGGCGCCCTCGGGCAGGGTCGTGTTATAGCCGCGCTCGGTCTCCAGAGGAATGTGATCGCCCAGAGTGCGCGCCAGTTCATGCGACCACGCACCGGAAGCGACGACAACCTTGTCGGCCTCAACTGTTCCACCGGCATGGCTCAGTTGCACCGATGTGTCCCAGGGAGTAACGGCGCGAATTTCAATTTGCTCGATCCGGCCGCCGCGATGCAGAAACGCTTGCGCCAGATGGCCTACCCAAGTTTTTGGATCGACCGTGTTCATCCAACCCGGTGTGAAACCGGCATGAGTAAAGCGGGGGCTGAGACCAGGCTGCAACTCGGCAATGGCTTCACGGTTTTCCAGCAGTTCAAACGCGATCCCGTGACAGCGGCGTGTTTCCCATCCAGGCAGGCTGGCACGAAACTCTGCCTCGCCTTCGTAAAGCTGCATCTGACCATCCCACTGAATCAGCGCCTCGCCATCGACGTCCGAAATCAGACGCTCCAGCGCAGCGCCCGACAGGCGCATGAGGCCCGCCTGTGCGGCCAGAAGCTCGTGATACCGGCGCGGACGGCTGGCCTGCCAGAACCGCATCATCCAGGGCGTGATCTTCAGGGCATATGCAGGGGGAATTGACAAAGGCCCCAGCGGATCCAGCAACCATTTAGGTGCCTTGCGCATGATGCCCGGCGTCGCCAGCGGCTCGACCTCGGTCAGGGCAAACGCTCCGGCATTGCCGGCAGAAGCCTGCGCCGCGACGCCTTCGCGGTCCAGCACGCGGACATTATGACCCCGACGCTGCAGCTCAAGCGCAGTTGTTATGCCGATGACACCGGCACCGATTATCACCACGTCCGAATGCGTCACGTCGCAATCCCATCTTTGAACGGATCATTTTCGGCAAAGATCAGCTTCGCCTCGGCCATGACATGGGCCTGCCCGGTAATCGAGGGAATGACACCTCCATTCGGGCCCGGCTGATAAGACAGGCGATAGGTGCTTCCGATCACAGATTCCTGCACGATCTCCTCGCCCGGGGCCAGTTTTCCATCCGCCGCCAAACAGGCCAGCCGTGCCGAACTACCGGTGCCGCAGGGCGAGCGGTCGTAATTGTCATCCGGACACAGAACAAAGTTGCGGCTATGAACGCCATCCGTCGAAGACGTTCCCTGAAAGATCACATGATCAACGGGTTCACCTTGTTCGCCGCCAATACCCTGCGCGATCGAGGCTTCGCGGATGGCCACGGCCATATTCGTCAGCTTTGCGATATTCCCGACACAAACCGGAATTGGGCTGGGATCGACAATAAAGAACCAGTTGCCACCATAAGCCAGATCGCCCGTCACTGGCCCGTACTCTGGCACGTCCATGGTGGCTGAGCGCTGTACCCGGCGGCTTTCGATGTTTGTGACGGTCACCGTGTTTGCGTCATGCAATTCGACCGTCACCACCCCCGCAGGAGTTTCGATGCGATGGGTGCCCTGCCCGATCCGACCCAAGTGGGCCAATGTCACGGTCAGACCAATGGTGCCATGACCACACATGCCAAGCACTGCGTCAACGTCAAAATAGATCACGCCGGTCACACAAGTCGGATCAACCGGTTCGACCAGCAATGCGCCAACCATGGCCGGTTGCCCGCGCGGCTCGAGCATGATGGAGCGGTAAAACTCCTCATGCTCGGTTGCCAGTCGCCGGGCTCGTTCCGCAATGGAGCCATTGCCCAGATCAGGTGCGCCATCCAGGATCACCCGCGTGGGCTCGCCCCCGGTATGGCTGTCGATCACATGCATTCAGCGATCACCCCGCCCTGCGCTGACCAGTCGGCGAACCAGTTTTTGAACAGTTCATACTGCTGTTCACAATAGTTGCGCTGTGCATCATTCAACTCATCGCTTTCGTTAAAGTGCAGGCGGTATTCCGGTTCACCGTTCAGCACTAACAGATGCTTGTAATAGAGCACCAGATCGGGGCCTTCGTCAAAGCTGGAAAGAACATGGAACGCCTCGGTCAATTCCTGAGCGCACAAACGGGCCTCGGCGCTTCCGGTGGCGGCTTTTTGCGACAACGCCGCCAGCAACAGCGCCTCGCGCGGCAGCGCATTGCCGATTCCGGTGATCGAACCGGTCGCGCCGCAGTTTACAAAGCCATGAAAGACTTCGGTATCGACGCCTACCATCAGGGTCACGTTGTCATCCTGACTGGTGATGTTCTCTGCCGCGTAGCGCAGATCATCCTTGCCACCGAATTCCTTGAACCCGATCAGATTGGAGTGTTCGGCCCGCAGCGCAAAGAACAACTCGGCGCGGGTGGCGAATCCGTAATAGGGGCTGTTGTAGATCACGGCAGGAATGTCGGGCGCCGCAGTCAGAATATCCCTAAAATGGTTCTTCTGCGCCGCCGGCGAACTGCCACGTGACAGAACGCGCGGGATCACCATCAGGCCGGCGGCGCCCACTTTTTGCGCGTGGGCGGCATGGGCCACGGCGGATTTTGTGTTAATGGCCCCGGTGCCCACGACAACCGGAAGTCCGGCGGCTACCAGACGCTCGACCCCCTCCATCCGCTGTTCGTCGGTCAGCAGGGGCCAATCCCCCATCGAACCGCAATAGACAACCGCCGACATCCCTGCATCGATCATCTCCTGACCCTTGCGGACCAGTGCGTCATAATCCGGTTTGCGGTCCGGTGTGCAGGGCGTCATGAGGGCGGGCATGGTGCCGGTGAAGACATTTTTTGGCATGGGGCAAATCCTTTGGAAGCAGCGTTTCGTACGGCAGGAGGAAATCAGGTCAGAGCCGTTTCGAATCGGAATAACGGATATTGGATACAAAATCCATAAAAATTCTGCGCCAAAGCAAAACGCGCCGAACCGGTGGCTCGACGCGCTGTTTGATCAGGGTTTGGGTGTCAGATTCAGCGCAGGCGCTGCCCGGTTTCGGGGTCGAACAGTAATGCGCGGTCAGGTCGGACCGAAATGCCAATTCGCTCGCCCTGCGTGCTGCGTTGATCGTCGCGTTCTTCGACAATCAACCGGTCGCCATTCGGCGTTACCAGGTAAGAATACGACACCCCGCCAAGCGCTTCGGTCAGGTCAACGGTGCAGGTCTCGCTGCCGCGGTCAATCTGGATATGCTCTGGCCGAATGCCCAGCGTGACCTTGTTGGCCCCCGAAGGCACGGACGCCGTAACCGGAATCGACTGATTGAGTGCAGGATGACTGACCTGACCATCAACAACATCGCATTCTAGAAAATTCATCGCGGGCGAGCCAATGAAACCGGCCACAAACCGATTGTCCGGATCACGGTACAAATCCATCGGAGCGCCGACCTGCTCGATCCGCCCGTCCCGCAGCACGACGATCTTGTCGGCCATGGTCATCGCTTCGACCTGATCGTGCGTGACATAAATCATCGTGGCGCCGATTTCGTTGTGCAGTCGCGCAATCTCAACCCGCATCTCGACCCGCAACTCGGCATCGAGGTTCGAAAGCGGCTCATCAAACAGGAACACTTCGGGCCCGCGAACAATGGCGCGCCCGATGGCCACCCTTTGCCGCTGGCCACCCGACAAAGCCTTCGGCTTGCGTTTCAGGTACTGGTCCAGCTTCAGAATTTCCGATGCCTCGTGCACCTTCCTGTCGATTTCGGTTTTCGAGACGCCATTCATGCGCAAACCGAAGCCCATGTTTTCCGCCACCGACATGTGCGGGTAGAGAGCATAGGTCTGAAACACCATTGCCACGCCACGTTTGGCCGGGTCCATATGGGTTACATCCCGCGAACCGATGTTGATTTGCCCTTCGGTCGTTTCCTCAAGCCCGGCGATCATGCGAAGAAGGGTGGACTTGCCGCAACCTGACGGACCCACAAATACGCAGAATTCACCATCTTCGATCTCAAGTTCTATGCCGTGAATGACCTGTGTCTGGCCGTACCGCTTGATCGCGCCGTTTAGTGTAACTCCGGTCATGTCGCATGCATCCTGTCTTTGCGGGTGGTCCTACGGGATTCTGGGAATTGCCATGCCTGAGCTTCGGCACCGATCTGATCGGCCACATGGCGGACACGGGGAATCCAGGCTTCGAGCTGGGTGAAATCCATCCGTTCCGTGAAGCCGGTTACGGAAATTGCGCCCAACATGCGCCCGCCCGAAGTCAGGATCGGGCATGCGATGCAGATGATGCCGGGCTCGTGCTCTTCATCGTCGATCGCATATCCGCGCTGCCGGATCAGTTCCAGATCCGCGCGCAGCGCCTGTTCCGAGGTCAGTGTCTTGTCGGTAAACCGGTGATAGCTTTGTTGCGACACCGCCTTGGTCAACGCCTCGTCATCCAGATGCGCCAACATCGCCTTGCCGACGCCTGTGCAGTATGCGGGGCCGACTTTGCCAGCTTGCGAGAACATTTCGACCGGCTGCGCTGCGTTACGTTTGTCGACATACAAAACCTGACTGGAATCAAGCTGTGCAAGGTGAACTGTTTCCCCTGTTTCCTGACTTAGCGCGTCGAGAAACGGGCGGGCAATCGGGGCCAGTGAGCTTTGGGTCCAGGCATCATGCGCCAACCGCACCAACCTCAGGCCAGGTGCATAGGTCTGACGGTCGGGATCGTAGGACAACATCCTTTGGTGGGTCAGCGATTGCAGAAACCGGTACAACGTCGCCTTGGGGAAACTGCTGTTGTCCAGCAGCTCCGCGAAACGGACCGGGCGTCCGAATGCAGCCACCTGATCCAGCACATCGCATGCTTTCCCAATTGTTCCTTCACCTGCCACGGGCGCTTTTCTCCTCCGTTTGCCCACGGCCGACAGCACGTGGGTCTTGACAAGACTAACCGAGTCGATGTGTAGTTTTCAATATATAAAACTAAGTTTCACTATGTGGAACCTAAATGTGGAAGCTAAGGGAGGAAACCATGCATTCCATCTACAAGCGCACAACGGCCGCGCTGGCCATGAGCGTTGCACTTGCCGTTCCGGCCTATGCCGAACTCACTGGTGAGCTGCGGATTTTCCTGGACACATCCAACCCGGCGCCGCGCGCGACGATGGAAGCGATGATCGGCCGCTTCGCTGAAAAGCACCCGGGGCTGGAAATCGAAACCACAGTGATCGACCGCGAGGCGTATAAGACGCAAATCCGCAACTTCCTGACCGCCGACACGCCGGACGTTGCCACGTGGTATGCCGCCAACCGCATGAAGCCTTACGTCGAAGCAGGCCTGTTCGAGGATGTTTCGGACCTATGGGCCGAGCCTGAGATTGCTGAAAACCTCGCCTCGACCAAGGGCGCGATGACCATCGATGACAAGCAATGGGGTGTACCCTACACCTACTACCAGTGGGGAGTTTATTACCGCAAAGACATCTTTGATGAGTTGGGCCTTAGCGAACCCACCACCTGGGAAGAGGAACTGGCCAACTGCCAGAAAATCGTCGACTCAGGCCGCGCCTGCTATACCATCGGCACCAAATTCCTGTGGACTGCAGGCGGCTGGTTCGACTACCTGAATATGCGCACCAACGGCTTCGACTTCCACAACCAGCTTGCCAATGGCGAAATCAGCTGGGAAGACGACCGGGTCAAACAAACCTTCGCCAACTGGAAACAGTTGATCGACATGGGCGCGTTCATCGACAATCATCAGACCTATAGCTGGCAAGAGGCTCTTCCCTTCATGGTAAACGGCGAAGCGGCTGCATATCTGATGGGGAATTTCGCTGTCGCGCCGCTAAGGGATGGCGGCCTGACCGACGATCAGCTGGACTTCTACCAGTTCGTGTCCATCAACCCTGATGTCGAAATGGCTGAAGATGCCCCGACAGATACATTCCACATTCCTGCGAATGCATCGAACAAGGAAGCAGCGCGTGAGTTCCTGCGCTTTGTGGTCTCTGCGGAAGAGCAGACCGAAATCAACAATGGCTCGAACCTTGGGCAATTGCCGGTAAACGCACAATCCTCGGTGGATGATGACAAGTTCCTCCAGCAGGGCTTCCAGATGTTGTCGTCGAACAGCCCGGGCGGGGTGGCGCAATTCTGGGACAGGGATGCACCGGCGGAAATGGCAAAAGTGTCTATGGAAGGCTTCCAGGAATTCATGGTCAAACCGGACAATCTGGACCGTATCCTGGCCAAGCTGGAACGCGCACGTGAGCGCATTTACGAAAACTAATCCGGTCGGGCCGGGCACACGCCCGGCCTGCACCTGAACCTGTGCAAGGCGGGTGCCAACCTGCCTTGCTCCTTCCACCTAAACCATGAGTATCCGCATGTCTGCCGTCGACGTCCCCGAACAGGAAAGCTGGTTTCACAGAAATCAGCAGCGCATCGCGCCCTGGCTGTTTCTGGCCCCCGGCCTGCTGTTCTTTATGGTCTATGTGATCATTCCGGTGTTTCAGTCCTTTAATCTGTCGCTTTATGAATGGGACGGTCTTGGTGCGGCTGAATATGTCGGGTTCCGCAACTACGAGGATTTGTACTGGGAATGGGTTGACCGGGATGCATTTTACATCTCTCTCAAAAACAACCTGATCTGGCTGATCCTGTATCTGGCTGCGATTCCCGCCGGCTTGTTCATTGCGCTGTTCCTGAACCAGACGGTCTGGGGCATTCGCCTCTACAAGTCGCTTTTCTTCTTCCCGTTTGTCATCTCTCAGGTCGTTGTGGGCCTCGTCTTTACATGGTTCTACGATCCGACTTTCGGACTTCTCAACGAGTTCCTGGGGTTTTTCGGCGCCGGACCCCTGAATGTCCTGGGAGACGAACGTTTTGTCACCTATGGCATCATCTTTGCGGGCCTCTGGCCTCAAACCGCGTATTGCATGATCTTGTATCTCACCGGTTTGAATGCCGTGGACCCCGAACAGATCGAAGCCGGGCGTCTTGATGGGGCCAAAGGCATGCGGATGCTCTGGCACATCATCCTGCCGCAACTGCGGCCCGCTACTTTCATCGCCTTCGTTGTCACAATTATCGGTGCTCTGCGCAGCTTTGACCTGATCTCAATCATGACGCAGGGCGGCCCCTTCGGTTCCTCCCGTGTCTTGGCTTACTACATGTTCGAGGTCGCCCTGTCCGAATACGGCTTCCGCATGGGGTACGGCGCGGCCATCGCGGTCATCCTGTTCCTGATCATGCTGTGCTTCATCGCTTATTTCCTCTGGTCAATGTACCGCGAAGAGAAGGGGCACTGAGATGTTTCCCAAACCCATCGAAAAACAACCCCGCTCGGCGCAGATTACCTATCAGGCCATGCTGCCCCTGGCGCTGCTTCTGTGGCTGGGGCCTTTGCTGGCCGTCGCGCTGTTCTCCGTCAAACCGGCAGCGGATTTCACCAACGCAAACTACTGGGGCATGCCCTCCAGCTTTGAAGGCGCGTTCAACTACGGTCAGGTATTCTTCAACTCGGACATGCCGCGCTATCTGCTGAACTCGTTCATGATCACCATCCCAACGGTTATCGGAGCGGTCGCGCTCAGCTGCATGACGGGGTTTGCGCTGGGGATCTACAAATTCAAGTCAAACATCTGGATCTTCTTCATGTTCGTGGCTGGCAACTTCGTGCCGTTCCAGATCCTGATGGTTCCCGTGCGCGACCTGACGCTGCAACTGGGTCTCTACAACACCAAAACCGGGCTTGTGCTGTTCCACATCGCCTTCCAGACCGGGTTCTGCACACTCTTCATGCGCAACTTCATCCGCGCCCTGCCCTTTGAACTGATCGAGGCCGCCCGTGTCGAAGGTATCAGCGAATGGCGCATCTTCTGGTACGTCGTCCTACCGCTGATGAAACCCGCTATCGCTGCCCTCAGCGTCCTTATCTTCACGTTCATCTGGAACGACTATTTCTGGGCCGTGGTCCTGACCCAAGGCGCAGAAAGCCAGCCCGTGACAGCCGGTATCACAAGTTTCAACGCTCAGTTCCGGGCCGCCTACCAGTTGATGAGCGCAGGCTCGATCGTCGCCGCTTTGCCGCCTGTGGCCATGTTCTTCCTCATGCAGAAACACTTCATCGCGGGTCTGACCCTCGGAGCTGTCAAATGACCAAAATTACCTTTATCGGCGCGGGTTCCACGATCTTCATGCAAAACATCCTGGGTGACGCGCTGCTGACCCCCGCGCTTTCCGACAGTCATTTTGCACTGATGGATATAAACCCGGTGCGCCTGGCGGAAAGCGAGGCCGTGGCAAGGGCGATGATCCGTTCGGTTGGAACCGGCGCGACCGTTTCCACCCACACCGACCGCCGGTCGGCCCTGGATGGGGCGGATTTCGTAATTACCGCGTTCCAGGTCGGGGGATATCAGCCCTGCACTGTCACCGATTTCGAGATTCCCAAGCAATACGGCTTACGTCAGACCATCGCCGACACGTTGGGGGTTGGCGGCATCATGCGCGGGCTACGGACCGTTCCGGTTCTCTGGGACGTGGCGCAGGACATGATGCAGCTTTGTCCCGACGCGACGCTGCTGCAATACGTCAACCCGATGGCGATCAATACATGGGCCCTGGCGGAAAGATTCCCGACGCTGAAACACGTGGGCCTCTGCCATTCGGTCCAGAACACGGTCGAGGAACTGGCCCACGATCTGGACTTGCCCAAAAGCGATATCCGCTACCGGGTGGCCGGCGTCAATCACGTCGCCTTCTTCCTGCGGCTCGAGTACGAGGGGCGCGATCTCTACCCAGCCCTGCGGCAAGGCTACGCCACCGGGAAGCTTCCCAAAGCCCCTCTTTTGATGCCGCGTTGCCCCAACAAGGTACGCTACGAGGTGATGGACCATTTGGGCTATTTCTGCACGGAAAGCTCCGAGCATCTGGCCGAATACGTTCCGTGGTTCATCAAGGACGGGCGCGACGATCTGATCGAGCAGTTCTCGATTCCGCTGGACGAATACCCGACCCGGTGCGAGGAACAGATCGCCGATTGGCAGCAGAAGGCAAAAACTCTGACTGATGGGGGCAACATAGACGTGATCCGCAGTCACGAATTCGCCGCCGACCTCATGAACGCCATCATCACAGACGAACCTTATACGGCCTACGGCAACCTGCCAAACACCGGCCAGATTCCGCAACTTCCATTGGGCGCGGCGGTGGAAACGCCATGTCTGGTGGACAGCAACGGTGTTCAGCCTTCGATTGTGGCTGATATTCCGCCACAACTGATCGCCCTGATGCGCACTCAGATCAACGTGCAGGAATTGACCGTCCGCGCCCTGACCGAGCAGAACCCGGAGCATATCTATCACGCGGCCATGATGGACCCACACACCGCAGCGGAACTGGACCTGCGGCAGATCCGAGGCCTGGTTACCGATCTGCTGACTGCCCATTCCGACTGGCTTCCCGATTGGTGCCGCCCGGCCCGCGCGGCCTGACCTTCATCTTTTCACAAATACTCAAACCCAACCCGAACCACGAAAAGCAAAACAAGAAATGAAAAAGCGCCGCTCACAACACTGGTACGGAAAACTCGACAAAGATGGGTTCATCCATCGCTCCTGGATGAAAAACCAGGGATTTCCTGATCATGCCTTTGACGGGCGCCCGATCATCGGCATTTGCAACACCTGGTCTGAATTGACACCCTGCAATTCAGGCCTGCGCGATCTGGCCGAGGGCGTGAAACGCGGCGTTTGGGAGGCCGGTGGCTTTCCCGTCGAATTCCCGGTGATGTCGCTGGGCGAAACCCAGATGAAGCCCACCGCTATGCTGTTCCGCAATCTGCTGGCGATGGATGTCGAGGAATCTATCCGCGCCTATGGCATCGACGGCGTCGTGTTGCTGGGCGGTTGCGACAAGACCACGCCGGGCCAGTTGATGGGTGCGGCCTCGGTTGATCTGCCCTCGATCGTCGTCAGTTCGGGCCCGATGCTGAACGGCAAGTATCGCGGGCAGGATATCGGTTCCGGCACCGACGTGTGGAAATTCTCCGAGGCTGTACGCGCGGGGGAAATGACCCTGCAGGATTTCATGAACGCAGAATCCGGCATGTCCCGCAGCGCCGGCGTCTGCATGACCATGGGCACGGCCTCGACCATGGCGTCTCTGGTCGAGGCTATGGGCATGTCGCTGCCCACCAACGCCGCCCTGCCCGCCGTGGATGCCCGCCGCATGGCGCTGGCGCATCTGACCGGCAAGCGGATTGTCGAGATGGTCGACGAAGACCTCAAACCCTCGGACATCCTGACCAAAGAGGCGTTCGAGAACGCCATTCTTGCCAATGCCGCCGTGGGCGGCTCGACCAACGCGGTGGTTCACCTGCTGGCGCTGGCCGGTCGCGTCGGTGTGGACCTGGGCCTTAAGGATTTCGAAATCGGATCCGAAATTCCCCTGCTAGTGAACTGCATGCCTTCGGGAAAGTACTTGATGGAGGATTTCTGTTACGCAGGCGGCGTTCCGGTTGTTCTGAACGAGCTCAAACCCTTTCTGCGCCCGGCCAGAACGGTTTTGAACAAGGATATTTCCGCCCATTACGAGGGTGCCGAATGCTTCAACACAGACGTCATCCGTCCCTTTGCCGATCCGGTGAAACCCGCCGCGGGCCTGCGGGTTCTTCGCGGCAATCTTGCACCCAACGGTGCCATCGTGAAGCCTTCGGCGGCCACGGACGCTCTGCTTGAAACCGAAGGCGAGGCATATGTTTTCGAGAATATCGAAGACCTGAAGGCCAATATCGACCGCGACGATCTGCCGGTGACGCCCGAAACTATTCTGGTCCTCAAAGGATGCGGCCCCAAAGGTTATCCGGGGATGCCCGAGGTCGGAAACATGCCGATCCCCGCCAGGCTAGTGAAAGAGGGCGTGCGCGACATGATCCGCATTTCCGACGCCCGCATGTCCGGCACCGCATATGGCACTGTCATCCTGCATGTCAGCCCCGAGGCGCAGGCCGGAGGCACGCTGGGCTTGGTCAAAAGCGGTGATCGCATCCGGGTTTCCGCCAGCAAGGGCGAACTGGAGCTGTTGGTCGATGAAAAGGAGCTGGACGCCCGTCGTGCCGCGTGGCAACCGGACGACCCCCATTACACCCGCGGCTACGCGAAACTTTATATCGACCACGTGCTACAGGCCGATCAGGGAGCAGACCTTGATTTCCTTGTCGGCAAAGACACCCGCCTTGTGACCCGAGAGAGCCACTGATGACCCAAACCGCCACATTTCACGACCTCAACGGCGCGTCCGTTTTCATCACCGGCGGCGGATCGGGCGTCGGAGCATCCCTGACCGACGGGTTCCTCGCACAGGGCGCAAATGTTGCCTTCATTGGCCGCTCGGACGCCAGCGCTTTTGTCGACGAGATGCAGGAGAAGCACGGGCGCGCACCGCTGTTTTTGCAGGGCGACATCACCGATACAGAGTTGCTGCACGCGACCATGGCAAAAGCCGCCGAGGCTTACGGGCCGATCAAGGTGCTGGTCAATAACGCCGCGAACGACAAACGGCATGGACTGTCCGAAACCACCACGGAGTTCTGGGACTGGATGATCGAGGTGAACCTCAAGGCTTATTACTTCGCCTGTCAGGAGGCCGCGCGGCAAATGCAGGAGGCCGGCGGGTCGATCATCAATTTCTCTTCAATCAGCTACATGATGGGCAACGCGGGATATCCGATCTACACCACATCGAACGCCGGGATCACGGGGATGACAAGGTCGCTTGCGCGCGAGTTGGGTCCGCAGAAAATCCGCGTGAACGCGCTGGCCCCCGGTTGGGTTCTGACGCAGAAACAGCTGGACATGTGGGCCACGCCCGAGGATTTGGCGGCACATATGGAGCGCCAATGTCTGAAAGAGCATCTGACACCGGACGACATGATTGCGCCGACACTGTTTCTGGCTTCGGACGCCAGCCGCGCGATGACGGGGCAGTGCATGGTGGTCGATGGCGGCGTCGTTGTTACGGGGTGAGAACATGAACACAGAATGGATCGCGGTTGATTGGGGAACCTCCCATCTGCGCGCCTGGACAATGCAAGGCGATTCCGTGCTGGATCACGCCCAATCTGACCGAGGCATGTCACGTGTTGCGGGGCGCGATTTTCAGCAGGTCCTGCTGGACCTGATTGGAGGCTGGCTTGGCGCCGGCCCGACCGATGTGGTTGCCTGCGGCATGGTTGGCGCCCGGCAGGGTTGGGTCGAGGCCCCCTACTCTGCGGTTCCGTCCGCGCCGCTTCCGGATATGCCAATCCGTGTGCCGGGCACTGATCCGAGTATTCGCGCGTTTGTGGTGCCGGGACTAAAACAGAACGACCCCGCCGATGTCATGCGCGGCGAAGAAACCCAGATCGCAGGATTTCTGGCAACACATCCAAACTGGGACGGTGTGATCTGCCTGCCCGGGACACACACGAAATGGGTTCAGGTCAGCGCTGGCGAGGTCGTCAGTTTCCGCACGTTCATGACTGGCGAAATGTTTGATCTGCTTCAGGGACAATCGGTCCTGCAACACTCGGTTGGCACCGGCTGGGATGATGCCGCTTTTGCGGAAGCCGTAACAGACATCCTTTCAAAGCCGGAGCAGATGGCGGCCCGTCTGTTCGGCCTGCGCGCAGCCGACCTGCTGCATGGCCAGGGCAAGGACGTGGCGCGTGCGCGCTTGTCCGGTCTGCTGATCGGTGCGGAACTTGCAGCCACGCGCGCCTACTGGCTGGGCCAACAACTGGCCATCATTGGCGCGGAAGGACCATCAGAGGTTTACGCCAAGGCGCTACAGCTACAAGGTGCGTTTGTGGAAACGGCGGACGCCACTTTAGTAACACTGGCAGGTCTGGCTCAAGCGCGTCAACTCACGAGGCAAACCGCATGAGCCGTCCGATCATAGCCATTTTGCGCGGATTGCGCCCGGATGAGGCAGCCCCAGTTGGTCAAGCGCTGCTTGAGGCCGGTATCGACCGGATCGAAGTCCCCCTGAACTCTCCTGACCCGCTGGAGAGCATCCGCATTTTGTCCGCCACCTTCGGCGATCGCGCCCTTATTGGTGCAGGAACCGTGCTGACACCAGAACAGGCCGAGGCGGTTGCAGCCGCTGGTGGAAAACTGATCGTTTCCCCGAATTGCGATGTGGATGTCATCAGCAAATCGGTCGCGCTGAACATGCAAAGCTGGCCGGGCGTCTACACACCAACCGAGGCATTCGCTGCACTTCGCGCCGGCGCCACCGGGTTGAAACTTTTTCCCGGCATTCTTGCCGGTCCCATGGGACTGGCAGCGTTGCGCCCTGTCCTTCCCGACGGAACACTGGTGTTTGCCGTCGGCGGCGCGGGCCCGGACAATTTCCGGGACTGGATCAGGGCTGGCGCGGACGGTTTCGGAATCGGATCAGCCCTGTTCAAACCGGGAATGAGTGTCACGGACATTGCCGACCGCGCCGGACAGATCGTGGCGGCGTATGATGAGGCCGTGGAATGACCGAAATCTATGACGATCGTCCCTGCGCGTTGGGCGAAGGGCCGCTCTGGCATCCGGAACGGCAGCAGTTGTTCTGGTTTGACATCCTTAACCGGTGCCTGATGACAAGGGATCAATCCGGGCAAAAAAGCTGGGATCTTGCCGAACATGTTTCTGCAGCTGGCTGGGTGGATCTCGACACGTTACTGATTGCGTCGGAAACGGGATTGTGGCGCTTTGGCCTGAGCAATGGCAGAAAGGAACTGGTCACACCGCTTGAAGCCGATAACCGGGTAACACGTTCGAATGACGGGCGGGCTGACCCTTGGGGCGGGTTCTGGATCGGGACCATGGGTAAACAGGCTGAACACGGCGCCGGGGCGATCTACAGATATTGGCGGGGAGAGTTGCGAAAACTGGTCCCGGACGTGACAATCACGAACGCGATTTGCTTCTCGCCTGATATGTCCTGCGCGTATTTCGCGGACACCGCTGCCGGGCAGGTGCGTCGTTGGAAACTGGAGGGCAAAACCGGTTGGCCCATTGGCGACAGCTCGGTGTTTCTGGACTTTCGCGAAGCCGGGCTGAACCCTGACGGAGCCGTAACGGATGCCGCAGGCAACATCTGGATCGCGCAATGGGGGGCTGGCCGTGTCGCTGTTTATAGTCCCGAGGGCAGTTTTCTCCGCGCGGTTTCCGTTCCGGCCGCCCACACCTCGTGCCCCGCATTCGGTGGTGAAGACCTGACCACTTTGTTCTGCACAACGGCCCGCCAGGGTCTGGATACGGACGCAATCGAAGCACAACCCACCAATGGCATGACCTTCGCCGCCCACGGCGCTGGTCAGGGTCGGGCAGAATATCGGGTCATCCTATGAAGCCGGAATTGGGCGTTTGCTATTATCCCGAACATTGGCCCGAGGAAATGTGGGAGAATGACGCCAGAAGCATGATCGAGGCCGGCCTGCATTGGGTTCGGATCGGGGAATTTGCCTGGAGCCGGATGGAACCGCAACCGGGAGAATTGCAGTTCGACTGGCTGGACCGGGCGATTGAAACGCTTGGCTCGGCCGGTCTGAAGATTGTTCTGGGTACGCCAACGGCAACACCACCACGCTGGATGCTGGACCGTCATCCGGACATGCTGGCAGTGGACGTTGTGGGGAACCCTCGAAAGTTTGGATCGAGGCGTCACTATTGCTTCAGTCACAAGGGTTACGCGAACGAATGTGGCCGCATCGCCCGGATCATGGGTGAGCGGTACGGGCGCAATCCTCATGTCGTGGCCTGGCAAATCGACAACGAATACGGCTGTCATGACACCACAATCAGCTACAGTCCGGCGGCCTTGCAGGCTTTCCGCCTTTGGCTCGCCGCCGAATACACGAGCATAGACGCGCTGAATGAAGCCTGGGGTAACGTGTTCTGGTCAATGGAATACAGTGAATTCGACCAGATCGACCTTCCAAACCTGACGGTGACCGAGCCGAACCCGGCGCATGTCCTGGCCTTTCGTCGCTTCAGTTCTGATCAGGTCGCGGCTTTCAATAAGGTGCAGGTAGATGAACTGCGTCCGCTGACGGGTGCACCATTGCTGCACAACTACATGGGCCGCGTGTTGGAATTCGACCATTTCGCGGTGGGCAAAGACCTCGATATCGCCACGTGGGACAGCTATCCCATCGGTTTTCTGTCTGACAGGCTTGAAGCGGATGAGGATAATAAATCTGCGTTTCTGCAGCAGGGTGATCCGGACATGCAGGCCTTTCACCATGATCTTTATCGTGCAGTTGGTCACGGGCGCTGGTGGGTGATGGAACAACAGCCCGGACCGGTGAACTGGGCCCCCTATAACCCAGCCCCCCTGCCCGGAATGGTTCGGCTTTGGTCCCTTGAGGCCGTTGCCCATGGTGCCGAGGTGATCAGCTACTTTCGTTGGCGGCAGGCCCCGTTCGGGCAGGAACAGATGCATGCCGGTCTGTTGACACCGGACAATCGCCCCGCTCCTGCATTGGATGAGGTCAGGCAGACCGCAGACGTTCTGACCGGATTGGGGGAAGTGAGGCCATCGCGTGCTCCAGTTGCAATCGTGTTCGACTACGCCTCGGACTGGGCTTGGAGAACACAGCCGCAAGGTGCCGGTTTCGATTACTTTCGGCTGGTTTTTTCGGCCTATTGCGCCCTTCGCCGTGCTGGGTTGTCTGTTGATTTCGTAACTTCAGCGGACAAGTCCGCGGAAAAGTACAGGCTGATCCTTGCCCCCGGTCTGGCAACGCTGGATGACGGGTTTGAAAGCAGGCTGTCGGAAAGCTGTGATCTCGCCATCCTCGGGCCCCGAACAGGGGCAATCACATCTGAATTTCAAATACCCCAGACAGGCCGTCCCGGCCTGAAGGCACTTAGTTGCAATGTTGACCTTGTGGAAACGCTACCCCCCAACGTTGACCGCGCGGTCGTCGGCGGCGGAGCTGCGAAACACTGGGTCGACCGCGTGTCAGGGGACGCCCCCAATCTGCTTCTGTTTCAGGACAAGTCCCCGGCGCTGAAAGGCGCTGATGGGCTTTGGTATCTGGCGGGGTTTCCGGACGAGGCCCTTTGGGACCGCGTGATTGCTTTGGCCGCTCAAGAGATTGGCCTGTCCTTGCAACCAATGCCACGTGGCCTGCGCCGCCGCGAAACTGCGGATCACGAGATCCTGATTAACTACAACGCTGATCCCGTGGAATGGAACGGCCATGTAATTGATGGATGCGATGTGATCATCCTAAATCGCAAACCGCCCGAACAAGACTGACTTGTCCGGGCGGTGGTCTGGTGTTGGGCGAGTTACGTCTAGTCGCCGCTGTTCAGGCTGTTGGGGTCAAATGCCCCGCCGAAACCGCCGCTTCCACCGTTCGAATCCGAGGGCTGTTCTTCGGGTTCCGAAGCACCGTCGCTCTCCTCTCCGCCCAGTGTATTTGGCGCGAACACGTTTCCAAAGCCGCTGTTGTTCGACGGCTTCGGAGCCGATTGCTGGGCGTCGCCCTGTTCGGCCTGTTCCGCCTCGCGCTTTTTGCGCTGTTCTTCGCGCTGCTTGCGCAGCTCCTGAATCCGCTGTTCTGCCTCCAGGCGCTTCTCTTCTTTCACGTTGGCAATGCACTGCGCGGGGTTATACGCCGTAGCAGTACCCACAACGGTGATCGTTGCGACCGAGAAGATAACCAGCAATACGGCGGCGGTGTTGCCTGAAAAGAAGCTGGGCAGTTTGATCTTGCCAGCCAATTCCTCAACCGTGGCCTGTTTGCGGGCCGCCGCGACCAGTTCCTGACGTTTCAGCTTTGCCTCGTTCAGCAAGGCAAAGAACACGGTCAGCGCCACGATGATGAAGGCCAGGGCCGAGATCGCAGGCGTGATACCATAGCGGACCTTCTGCGCCAGTTCGATTGTCAGGGTCGGGTATTCACCGAAGGTGAAGGTGGTCGTGTTGTAGTTCTCGAACGAAGCGAGGAACGCCAACACTGCCGCCGACGCAATCGCAGGGCGCATGAAGGGCAACAGAATCTTGCGGAACGCCTGGGCATGGCTTGCCCCGAGATCCAGCGCCGCTTCGGTCAATGCCACATCATAGCGCTGCAGACGCGCTACCAGCACCAGCATGCAATAGCTGGCAATAAAGGTGGACTGGCCGATCACCGTCAGGAAGATACCGTTGGACAGGAAGCTGTCAGCCCCCAGGCCCAGAAACCGGTTGATCCTGTCCCAAAAGACCAGGGTCGAGATACCCAGAACAACACCTGGGATCAGGATCGGCGCGATGATGACGGTGTAGTAGGTCGCGCGAAGCTTGGGCCAGATCTGGGTCAGCATCAGCGCCCCGGCCAGACCCATCGCCACCGACAGAACAACCGTTCCGGCACCGATGATTAGCGAGTTCTTGATGCCATTCAGAATACGCTGATCCTGAAACAACTCGCCGAACCACTGGAAGGTCAGGCATTCCCACGGACTCATCCTCGGGAACCCGGACGAGTTGAAAGCGGTGATCGACATGATCACCAGCGGGCCCAGCAGGTACAGGAAAAAGATGACCAGATAGACCCAGATGCTTATGCGGAGGAAGGAATTATTCATTTCCCGATGTCCCCCATGTTCACTTTGAACACACGCATCATCGCCAGAACGAACAGGATACAGGTCACCAGCAGCACGATGGCGTAGGCGGCCCCCTGCGGCCAGTCATTGTTGTCGTTGAACTGCTGATAGATCAGCTGCGTGAACCACAGCGACGATGGACCGCCCAGAATCTGTGGCGCGGCCAGCGCACCGGCGGACAGCATGAACACCATGGTACAGCCAGAACTGATACCCGGTTTGGCATATGGAATGACCACGCGCCAGTGAATCCGCCACCAGGGCGCACCCAGATCCCGCGCCGCTTCGATCTGGTTTTTGTCCAGACTTTCAATAACGTTATACATCGGGAAAATCATCAGCAGGATATAGGCATAGCCTAGGCCGGCATACAGCGCGATATCGTTGCGGATGAAGTCGAACGGCGTATCCCATATCCCCAGTCCCACGAACAGCGTATTCAGAACACCGGTCTCGCCAAAGATAATCCGCAGGGCAAAGGCGCGCAGGATTTCATTGATCCAGTATGGAATGATCAACATGATCGCGAAAATACGGATTTGATTGCCCTCGGTCTGGCCCAGATAATAGGCAATCGGATAACAGATGATCAGGTTGAAGATCGTCACGCAGACCGCCGCGACAAGCGTTCGAAAGAACACCCGCAGATCGACCACGTTATAATCCTGACTACCACCTTCGGGGCCATAGATCAGGTATTTGTAGTTCTCCAGCGTATAAACGTCCTTGGGCCCGCCGATTTCAGGCGGCGGAAGGTTTGGACGGAAAGAGAAGTCCAACATCGACAGCTGAGGCAAAATGATCAGGCCAATGGTCCAGAAGACCACCAAACCCAAAATTGCCAGTCCCATGCCGGTGCCGTTGCGATTGAAAAATTCTTTCAGAAACCGGGGCATAAGTTCTTCCCCTTATTCCGCTGCCAGCTCACCAGCAGGAACCAGAACCGCGTTGCGGGTCTCGTATTCCAGCGTGATGTTCCGACCGGTGTGATCCTCGAAAGACTGTCCGTGGTTCGGGATCGACACTTTGATCTCTTTGCCGCCTTCACCTTCGGTGAAAATGTTAAAGACGTTGCCCTCGAATTCTTCGTGGTTGACGCGGGCAGTGACGAAATGATTGCCCGTTGCACTGTCCGGCGCTATGGCGAAGGCTTCGGGACGGATGAACATCATCGCGTCGTCGCCTTCCTTCATCTTGCCCTGATTGGCGGTCGAAATCCGTGCAACCAGCTCACCCGAGCGGTTGGTCGAAATCAGGGCCTCATTGCCCATCACTTGCTTGATCTTGCCGCGGAAGACGTTGTTTTCGCCCACGAAAGAGGCTGCAAAAGCCGTATTGGGATCGTTGTAAATGGTTTTACCGTCGGCGATCTGGTCGATGACACCTGCTCGCATAACGGCGATGTTGTCCGACATGGTCAGCGCCTCACCCTGATCGTGGGTGATGTAGATAAAGGTGATGCCCACACGCTGTTGAATTTCTCGCAGTTCGGTCCGCATGTGCTGGCGCAGCTTGAGGTCCAGGGCGGACAGTGGTTCGTCCAGCAACAGAACATCGGGTTCGGCACACAGGGCACGTGCGATTGCCACACGCTGACGCTGACCGCCCGACAATTCGCTGGGCAGTTTGTCGCCCTGCCCCGGCAGCGCGATCATATCCAGCAGTTCGTCCGCACGTTTGCGACGTTCGGCAGCGCTGGCGCCCTTGATTTCCATAGAGAAGGTGATGTTTTCCCAGACCTTCATCAGCGGAAACAGGGCCAGGTTCTGAAAGATCAGCGCAGTAGGACGCTTGTTGGGCCCGATCCCCCGCATATTGTTGCCGCCGATCAGGACGTTCCCTTCACTCGGCTCCAGAAAACCCGACACGGCGCGCAGGATGGTTGTCTTGCCGCAGCCCGAGGGGCCGAGGAACGAAAAGAAGTCGCCCCCGTTGATGTTTACGTTCGCATCTCGCACGGCGACAAAATCACCGAAACGGATCCACAGGTTTTCCAGATCGACTCCGACCCCTGCACTCATTTTTGGTATCTCCCTGGAGCACGGCCCGCGACCGTGTCACATTTCTGTCCGTCGCACCGGGGCGGCGTACGGAAACAGCCCCCCGCGCCAGCGCGAGGGGCCAGATTTCAAGGCGATCAGGCGCTCTTGAACTTGTTGACGAACTCGGTCCGGGTTTCCGCGTACCAAGGTGCTTCGGCCGGCCACGGATTGAGGTTGGCCAGCGAGTCGCCTGGATAGGCCTCGGCGAAGTTCTTCTTGTAGGTGTCGCCCGAATATTGGTCGGCACCCAGCACCGGCGAGTTGTAGCCGTGGCTGTCAATTGCAACACCGGCAGGCTTGGCTTGATAGGCAAAGTCGATGAACGCATAGACTTGGTCGATATTCGCCGCACCTGACGGCATCGAAATACCGTCAACCCAGGCCATCGCACCTTCAACAGGCGCCTGATAGTGCACAGGCTCACCGGCAGATTTCAGGGCCAGCGGCGGGCCGTCCCATGTTTGGCCGACAACGACGCCTTCATTCAAAAGACCGTTCTTCTGTGTGTCCGCGTCGTTCCAGATCAGCTTGATCCGGTCCTTGCGCGCGATGCACCAGTCGGCGATCTGACCCCAGACCTTGCGCATGGTCTCTTCGTCGCCATATGCGGCCCAGACCGAACCCGGCTCCATCTCACCGGAACGCTCCATATAAAGACCGGCACCCAGCATCATCGAGTGCGCACGGCCCATGGTCTTGCCGGCGTTTTCCTCGGACCAGACGTCGCCATAAGACGGTGCGTCGCCTTCAGGCAGCCACAGATCAGTGCGATATGCGATGCCTTCGGTGCCCCAGATATGCGGCAGCCAGTGCGCGCCACTATCGCCGAAGTTCCAGGCATCCGTGCCGATCTTCGCCATCGCCGGGTTCACCAGATCAATCGGAACCTTGTTCATGTCAAACGGCTGCAGCAGTTCCAGCGGCTCCCACTGGAGCGAGCGGTTGTTGGTGGGCGAGATGATGTCAAAGCCCTGGCCTTTGGTGGCCTTCATCTTGTTGATGATTTCTTCGTTCGACCCGATACCGGTGTAGTTGACCTTGATACCAGTCAGGGTCTCGAACTCTTCGATGAAGGACGGCGGCAGGTAATCCGACCACATCAGGATGTTGATCTCACCCGAAGATGCCAAAGCGGACTTGCTGTATAGTGGCGCTGCCAGCGCCGCTGCACCGGCCCCTTTAAGGACTGTACGACGTGTTACAGTTTTACGGTTTTCCATTGAGTGTACTCCCATTGTTGGAACGTCTTGTTTTTGTTTTGTAGTCGCAGGCTAGAACTTTGCGGCAAGCCTGTCAGGCCAAAAGTGACAGTTGACAAAAATAATAGGTCCAGATCGTCGGCCAACCGATTGGAAAACCTGGTTAAGCCACTGAGCCATCACGCCAGATGGCCAGGTCACACGGGCCAATACTGGCTCGTCCGACCAAAAATCGGCGGCTTTTGTCTTCTGGCAATGTTACTGCGACGTCACCAAAATTGAATGCGAATGTCAGGTCGCCACGGCGGGTGATGCGCACGTCAGGCCCAAGATCACTGCCAATTACTCCTGCCCAGTCCAAAGTTTCGGCGACAATCGCGTGCAGCAGCCCTTTTCGCGGAATCATCGCCAGGTAAGTGGCGCGCGCCGAACGCACGGCCGCCGGACTTCCATCGCGGTAGGGGCTTTCGAATCGCGCGATAACCTCCTGATCCGTCTCCACGATCTCGCGCCAGCCTGTGAACACATGCATCTCTCCACCAGTCAGGCGAACGCGTTCTGCCGCCAAATCCGGCAGCGACTCCACCCGCAGGACACGCAGTCCGGTCAAATCTGACAAAAGTCCGGGTGCCAGCCCCTCGGGGGTATGCATGTCGGGCGTTTTACTGCCAGAGCGTGCGCCGATCAGCAATTTTGCCGTGCAGTTCTTCAACTTCTCGGCAAGATCGGGTGTGATGATCATGCTTTGTGGCAATACAACCAGCGCATAGTCGGACAAATCGCTGTCCGGCCCCACGAAATCCAGATCCACCCCATACCGCCGGAATGCGGCATACCAATCACGCACGATCTGCGCGTTTGGAAAAGCATCGTCATGCGGAAGGATGTCCGCAGCCCAAATCGACTCGTAATCCAGCAGCATGGCGACCTGCGCCCGGTCACGGACTTGTTCCGGCAGGTTTTCGCGTTCCCCTGCAACCTGCGCCAGCTCAACCGATGCCTGATCAGGGCTGCCATCCGATCTCTGCAAAGCAGTGTGGAATTGTTCCTGAGCGAACTTGGCCTGGCGCCACCGAAAAAACATCACTGCCTGCGCGCCGTGCGCATAGGCCGCCCACGTCCATAGCCGCACCATTCCATCCGCTGGCGAGGGGTTTTTCTCTGCCCAATCCACCGGACCTGGCTGCTGTTCCAGCACCCACATCCGGCCATTTCCCTGACTTCGGTAAAGATCGCAGTGAAACCCCTGATAATCCGGTGCCCCGGTGCGTAGGTACCGGTGCTTTTCCTCGTCCGTCAGCGTCGAACCTAGCAAGTTTCCCAGCGGGTAACTGTCAAAACCCACGATGTCCAGATCAGCACCAACGGCGTGATGATCAAACTCGAAACTGCCCGCCATGAAGTTATGCGTGATGTCCCGTCCCGGTGAAAACTGCCGCAGGATATCCACCTGGGTCCGATTGAACAGCCGCACCCGGTCCGAAGAATACCGCGCGAAATCAAGCGAGTGGGTCGGGTTGGGCATGGCAACCAACCCGTTCGGCAGCCCGATCTGCTCAAAGTCCGAATAGACCGTGCTCCAGAAAACCGTTCCCCAAGTCCGGTTCAGGTTTTCAATCGTCGCGTACCGCTCGGCCAGCCAGCGCTGAAAACCGCGGCGCGCCGCGTCCGAATAGCTGAGAACGGTATCATGGTCATTGTATTCATTGTCGATCTGCCAGGCGTGAACACAGGGGTTTTGCCCGTAACGGCGGGCATATTCGGTGGCGATCCGCCTGGCTTCGGCCAGGTAAATGTCGCTGGAGAAACAGTAATGCCTGCGCGATCCGAACCCGCGCACCCGGCCATCCGGACCCACAGGAAGGATCTCAGGATGCTGATCAATCAACCATTTCGGCGGCGCGGCAGTTGGCGTGGACATCATCACGCGCAAGCCAGCCTCGCCCAGAATGCCAATCACCTCGTCCAGCCAGCCCCATTTGAACCGCCCGCGCTCAGGCTCAATCAGACCCCAGGTGAACTCGGCAATGCGCACCCAGTCCAGCCCCATGTCCGCCATCCGCGCAGCATCGTCACGCCATTGTGACGCGTCCCATTGTTCCGGGTAGTAGCAGACCCCAAGTTCCAGTTTACTCATCTGTTTTCTCTTGCGGTTCGCCGCTCGATCCATTTCAGGAAACTGGCGCAGCCAAGGGTAATGACCACGTACAGAATGGCCGCGGTGTTAAACGGAGCGAACGGCAGAAAGCTGGCGGCCTGAAACTCGCGCATGCGCTGAGTCATATCGCGCACCGACAGAATTGACAGCAATGACGTATCTTTGATCATGGCGATGAATTCATTGCCCAATGGGGGGGTCACGATCCGCAGCGCTTGTGGCAGAATGATCAGCCGCGCGGTCTGCCAGCGCGACAGGCCCAGTGATCCGCCCGCCTCGATCTGTCCACGTGGGATGGCTTCGATGCCGGACCGGAAGATTTCGGCCATATAAGCCGAATAGCCCACCGAAATGGCGATGATACCGCGGGTCATATTGGTCATGTCGATGCCGCCGCCAGTGGCATCCTTGACCGCGCCCGCCAACGGGAGACCGATATAAAGGATGATCACCAGCATCGGTATGCCCCGTATCGTGTCCACAAAGAACTCGGCCCCGACCGCAAGAGGATGCAGCTTGTGCTGCGCCCCACCTATCGTCAGGGTCAGAAGCAGAAAGCCGAAAACCGCAAAGGCCAGTGCCGGGTTTCGGTATTTGTCGGGTAGGAAAGTGGTCTGCCAGATCACCGGATACCCTTTGGTATTTGTCCCGGCGGGAACAAAGGCACCCGACACGCTGTCCACGGACTCGATCTGATCCAGTGCGCTGGCGGCATCGGGTGCGCTGCGAATGCGATATTGCTGACCTTCGCCGCCCTCGAATTCGCCAAACCGAATGATGTCTGCCTGCGCCTGCGGCGTACCGCGCACAATGGCAATGCGGGCCTCGGTTGTACCGATCAGTTCATAGCTGACCTGCGGCTGCATGAAGAAAAAGGCCGAGACTGCCAGCAGGGCCAGACTGATCGAGCCATAGACCACCGTTGTTCTGGCCTTGGGCTTGAAAGATTGCAATCCGACCCAGATCAGCCCCAGGATCGCGGCAAAGATATAGGCAAATATTGCCGCCCGGAAGGTGATTGCGACACCGGTCGCAAACTGCCAGTGCGCCATGAACATCAGATAAAACAGTGCGGCACCGGTAAGAATCTCTAGCCCCAACCGGACATACCCGCGCATCGCAGTTGGCAGGTTTGGCGAAATCAAGATCACGGCTACCAAAGCCGCATAAACGCAAAGCAGTATCTGCAAACCGCTCTGAACCTGTTGAACCACTTTCGGAAAAAGAACCCATGTCTGTTCTGATCGGTCTATAAGCGCTGACGTATTTTCGCTGAGTGCGTGAAAGAACACGGATTCGGCAAATGGCATCAAAATTTGTGGGGCCACGAAGCCCAGAACCGCCAGCGCTGCGGCCGCTGGCAATGCCGCCAAGGCTGCACCGCGCAACCACAAGGGCGCGACCGTCTGAAACCGGGCGCTGCGGGCGCACAGATAACCCAGCGCGGCTACTGTCAGGATCAGCAGGAACCCGACAAAGATCGCGCCTGCATTGTTGCCAATACCCAGAATGGCAATCAGGGATCGCAGATATTTTGAAGACGTTGCAAAGAGATAGATGATAAACGGAGCCGCGGCGAGCAATACAAGATTGCTCGGCCGGATCGAGCTGAGGCGGGACATGGGATTTCTTCGACCTCTCTGCTGGGGTTGGATCCGGCGGTCAGAACCGCCGGACCTTCTGTTCGTTCAGAGGATCACTCGGTACTCCAGTACTTGCCGACCAGGGCATCCAGCGTGCCATCTTCCTTGATCGCCGCCAGCCCTTCGTTGATCGCGTCAACGGTGGCGTCACCTTCCTGAAACACGATGCCCAGCGGATCGGACTGCAGACCGGTGATGCCCACGGTCAGTTCACCTGCAAACTCCTGCTCGTACGCCGCAGCCGAAGTTCCGTCGATGATGACGCCCTGCACATCGGCGTTCTGCAGCGCCAAAATGGCGGCCGAGAAATTATCATACAGGCTGACATTCTCACGCCCGACCAGTTCTTCGGCCAGCTGCGCATTGGTGGTACCGGTTTGCGCCGCCAGTTTCTGGCCGCCAGCCTTGAAGTCATCCAGTGTCATGTCAGAGTTATCGACCTGCAGCAGGATGGCCTGGCTGACCACGATATAGGGGTCCGAGAAATCCATGGTTTCTTCGCGTTCCGGCGTGATCGACACGCCCGAGATCACCAGATCGAATTCGCCCTGTTGAAGCGCCGCAAAGATGCCGTCCCACGCGGTGTTCACGAAGTTCGGAACGCAATTCACCTTTTCACAGATCGCGTTCATCACATCCACGTCAAAACCCACGATCTGGCCGGTGGATTCATCAACGGTTTCCATCGGTGGATAGGTGGCATCGGTTCCGATTTTGAGCACGCGCCCTTCCAGATCGGCGGCCATGGCCACGGGTGCGGTCAGCGCGGTCAGCGCCGCTGCGGCAAACAAGTTCTTGAACATTTTCGTCTACTCCTCTGTTGGTTCAATTTGTGTGCGCCGTTTGCGGCGCGGCGGTGTCAGGTTGCCGCTCGATCAATCTGGCCCTGATCTTTTTTTGTGTCCTTGTGGGGTCGGCCCCCTCCAGCGTTTTCAGCATGTACTCGCCCAGCAATTGGCTGGTCTCTTCGATCGGAACATAATAGGTGCTGGGTGGCGGCACGAAGTACCGACTGAGTTGCAGGTCATCGGTCGAGATGACCACAAGATCCCGCCCAATCCTGACGCCAGCGCGATGCGCGCCGGACAATACACCAAGCGTCATCGCTTCGTTTGCGCATATGCAGGCGCTGGGTCGGTTCGGCAGGCGCATCAGATCATCGAAAACCCGCTGCCCCGTTTTTGCAGTGACCGGACCGTTGAAGATCAGTTCCGGCTCTACCGGCAAACCACCGGCCAACAGTGCGGTGGCATAGCCTTGCTGTCGTTGCGTCGCATAGATCAGATTCTTTGGCGGGTTGGCCAAGGCGATACGTCGGTGCCCAAGCCGGATCAGGCGCGCCGTTGCATCATGCGCTGCGGCCTGACTGTCCAGATCGACGTAAGCATGTGGGGCTTCACTTTCGCTCATGCCCATGGTGACGAAGGGAAAGTCTTTTTTCTGCAGGAACGCGATGCGCGGATCGTCGTGTAATGTACCGGAGAAGATCACACCATCGGCCAGCCCGTCCTGAACAATCCGGCCCAGTTTTGCCATTGCATCTGTGACGTCCGAGACGCTGAACACACTCAACTCATACCGCGACCCCTGAAGGGCACTGGAGATTCCAGCCACGATACGGGTGAACTCCACCCCTTCCCACTCATCGGCCGTGTCCGGGGATACGCTGACCAAAACCGCAATGCGATAGGATTTGTTGGTGCGCAGTTTCAGCCCGTCCAGATTGACCCGATAGCCCATTTTAGCTGCTGCGGCCTGGATCACTTCGCGCGTTTCCGCCTTGACCGAAGCCGCCCCGCGCAGCGCATTGGAAACGGTTCCCACCGAATAGCCGGTTTGTCTGGCTATCGACTTGATCGTCGCCCGCGCCATTACCCGACCCCGGCCAAAAACTGGTCGCACAGGAAAAGACGACCGGATTTGAGTATTTCGGCGTGGTTTTGCGTGTCGTCATGTTCGACAAAAATGTCAGTGCAGGCACTGTCGGCCAGGGCCTGCAACACCAGCGCCCAGTCGACCAGCCCCTGCCCCGGCGCACACCAGAGATCATCCTCGGGCCCGGCTCGGGGCTTCACGTCCTTTGCGTGCGCCGACGTTATCCGGTTGGAATATCGGTTCAGTAGATGGTGGGGTTCCGAAACGGCAGATGCCAGCCATCCTATATCCGGCTGCCAATACAACGCCTTTCTGGACAATATGATATCCAGCGGCGTTTCGCCCCTGGGGCCGACCAGTTCAAAGTCATGGTTGTGATACGCCAGACATATGCCGTGCTCAGCCAGACGCGCGGCCCAGCTTGCCAACTGGCCCGACACTACCCACCATCCCTGGGCAGTGTCGGGCCTGGCCTCGGGCGCCAGCCAAGGCATGACGGCCACTCGGCATTCCAAACCCTTCAGCAAGGTGATGATTTCTTGGAACCGGCTTTCGAAGTCTTCCCATTCAAAATGTGCCGACCGAACCTTCAATCCGGATTGCCGCACCTGCTTAATCATTTCCGATACAGAGAGACCGTAAAACCCGACCGTCTCAACATCGGCAAATCCGCAGCGCGCGACCAGATCAAGCTGAGATCGCAGATCGCCAAGCTGGCGCACGGTATATAGCTGGGCTGATATCCGCATTTACACCGGTTTAAGTTCATTGAAACGTTTCAATCACCGTGAAACAACCCGCCCTTCTTTGTCAAGCTCCGAAAAAAGCTGATGTCCCGACCGGATTCCAAGACGGGTACTTGAGCAGAAGAAGTCATTTTTGACTGCGCATACATCTGGATTGCCGCAAAAGGACCTGATAAATGGTAGCGCAATCATTCCCGACCCCGGCAGGTTCCGAGCATGAATTTCAAACGCAGCGACTTTCCCAAAGATTTCCTCTTTGGCGTGGCGTCACCTGCCTGCCAGGGCGAGGAAGCCAACCGGGATGATGCACGTCAGATGGGGCGGGAAACACTTACGGCTTCGACACAAAACTCGGATGGTTCGGCGTATGACCCCCTCAGCAAGCTGGAACAGTGGCTCGATCCGGTAAGCGAAGCCGGGTTTGACGGCTTGGCTTTCACGGTCAGCTGGACGCGGGTGATGCCCGAAGGCCGCGGCGCGGCCAGCCCGGATGGTCTTGATTATTATGACCGGCTGGCAGACGCTTTGCTGGACCGTGGCATACGCCCCTGCGCCACCCTGTTTCACCAGGGCTTGCCCACGGCGCTTGCGGACCTGGGGGGGTGGCGAAATCGCGACATTGCCGGTTGGTTCGCTGACTTTACGGAAATCATAATGGGCCGTGTCGGCGACAGGATGTACAGCGTCGCGCCAATTTGTTCGCCACTGGACGTTATTGAATCAAATCGCCAAATCCCTGGACAGCGCTTTACACGAACTACGGCGCGTACCATGCACCATCTGCTTTTGGCGCATGGGCAGTCGATCCAGTCCATGCGCGGGCTGGGCATGACAAATCTTGGCGTCATGCTGGATATCGATCAGGCTGAAATTGCGACTGCTGATGACCAAGGAGAGCGCACAATCGGGAATGGCTCCCGATCATACGTGCGCCACGTCAACAACGCCCTGTTCCGCAAAACCTATCCCGTAGACGAACCGAACAAGTTGGAGCAACTTCTGCCACACGGTTGGCAGGATGATTTCGAAACGATTGGCGCGCCGATAGACTGGTGTGCCCTCAACTGTGTTTCGTGCGAAGTCGTCGATCCACCAGACGGGTTTGAACAGAAAACCAGTCCCGAACTGCCGAAGCTTCTGTTACACATACAACAGGAGTACACCGGCGACCTGCCCATCTATGTCACCGACGGCATTCGGCGGAACCTCGGTCAGCGCGCAGTTGAACAAGGGATCGAACGCCTGAACCAAGCTCTTGGAGCGGTTCAATCTGCAACGGGTCAAGGCGTGCCTGTCGAAGGGTTTTTCGCCCGATCCTTGCCTGGCGATGATAAGTTTGCAGAAAACGGATCGTTCGAGGCAATAAAGAACGCGTTGTCAAAAGTAGAGGTTCTGGCGCGTCCCATGGCGCAGCCTGCCGGTCGCATGCACGAACATTGGAACCTGGTTGCCGATATCGGTGGAACCAACACACGGCTCGGAGTGATTTCGAACGGGCAACTGACTGAATTGCGAAAACACCCGACGGGCAATCTTTCCCAGTTGCTCACGGCCTTCCACGAGTTGAGGGACGACATCGGAACTGACCCGCGCGCGGTGGTCGCGGCCGGGGCCGGGCCGGTAAAAAATGGAACGATCCGGTTGACCAACGCCCATCTGGACCTGTCCGAAACAGACATCGGGCGGGCAACGGGCGCGCAGAATACATTCGTCATTAATGACTTCACCGCGGCCGCCTGGTCGGTGGCGGAAATCTCATCAAGTGATGTCGATGTCCTGCAAGGGTCCGAAACACCTCCGCCCGGAACCCGTCTGGTGGTTGGACCGGGCACTGGTCTTGGCGTTGGCGCATTGCTCTACTCGGAAGGGCGCTACCATACTGTGTCGGGCGAAGGCGGCCATATCGGCCTGTCCCCGCGCCATGATGACGAGGTCGAGGTCTTCCGCGCTGCCCGAAGCATCGCGCCCGACTGTTTCTTTGACGGCAGTCTGGTGCTGGAGGCCGAGATGTTTCTGAGCGGCACCGGCCTGCCGGTTCTGTATCAGGCTATTGGCCTGGCCGCGGGTCATGCCGACACGCCAAAACGCAACGCCCGGGACATCCTGCAGGATGCGCGCGCGCAAACTGATCCGTTCGCGGCGAAGGCGGCGCAAATGTTCACCACGCATCTTGGCGCCATGATGGGCGATCTGGCGGTGACCCTCATGCCAATAGGTGGCGTTTACCTGGTTGGCGGCGTGGCAGAAAAGAACCGCTGGCTGTTTCGTGACGCATTTCGTGCGGCCTTCAATGCAGGTGGCCGCTTCAGTGAGTTGCGCCGGTCCATGAACCTCTATGTTTCAGAGCAGTCTGAATTCGGCATAATCGGTGCAAACAACTTCTGCAATAACGCCCTGCGGGGCAAGGGCATCTGATCTCCAATCCGAAAGGACTCCTATCTTGATCCTGTGTTGTGGCGAAGCTTTGATTGATATGATTGCCTCTCCGACGCTGTCCGGGGAACAGGGGTTTGTGCCCCATTCCGGCGGTGCCGTCTTCAATACAGCCATTGCACTGGGCCGTCTTGGCGCGCCGGCCGCGATGCTGACAGGTTTGTCTACGGACATGTTTGGCCGACAACTGGAAAAGGCGCTCAACGACAGTCATGTCGATACCACGCATCTGATAGCATCAGACCGCCCAACAACGCTGGCCTTTGTGCAATTGCAGAACGGGCAAGCCACATACAGTTTCGTTGACGAGAACACCGCAGGACGCATGCTGCGCCCCGAAGACATGCCAGAACAGCTGACAACGGTATCAGCAATGTATTTCGGCGGGATAAGTCTGGCGTGTGAGCCTTGTGCTGATGCGTATGCCGCGTTGCTTGACCGCCACGGATCGGATCGCGCTGTCATGCTGGATCCGAATATCCGCCCGGGCTTTATCAAGGAACCGACCAGATACCGCACCCGCCTGAACCGCATGATTTCGCAAACCGATATCCTCAAGGTTTCGGACGAAGATTTGAACTGGATCATACCGGGCCCGGAACCTTTGGAAGAAAAGGTGCCTTTGCTGCTGCAGGCCGGTCCTGCCGTGGTTTTGGTCACTCGGGGCAGCGATGGCGCTTCCGGGTATCTTGCTGATGGATCGAACGTCTCGGTGCCAGTGAAACCGGCAGAGGTGGTCGACACGGTAGGCGCCGGCGACACATTCAATGCAGGCGTGTTGGCCCAGTTGAACGGGTCGGGTCATCTGACCAAACCGGGCTTGCGTAATCTGTCCCGCACCCAGTTGTGCGCGGCCCTTGAAATGGGGGCCGAAGTAGCCGCCGTTACCGTATCCCGCGCCGGGGCAAATCCGCCGTGGCGGCACGAGCTATAAGAAAAGGAAGGTCTTTCGTGAAACGATCCGAAATCAATCGCATCAAGGCAGAAGCTCAGGCTTTCATCCAGTCTTTCGGGGCGGTTCTGCCACCCTTTGCGGACTGGTCGCCCGACGAAATCCGCAGCCCGCAAGCTTCAGGTATCCGCGAACGAGGGTTGGGCTGGGATATCACCGATTACGGACAAGGTCGGTTTGATGAACTGGGTTTGTTTCTGTTCACCCTGCGCAATGGCGACGTGACCCAACTAAATCAGGGGCGTGGCATGCTGTATGCTGAGAAACTGCTGATTTCGCGGGACAAACAGCTTTCGCCCATGCACCGGCATATCATCAAGGCTGAAGACATCATCAACCGTGGTGGTGGTGACCTGGTTATGGAAATCTATGGATCTGACGCCGGGGGCGGCATAGACCGCGATAATGCCGTGACCGTACCCAGCGACAGTTGCCCCGTGACAATCCAACCGGGCGAGCATCTGCGGCTGAAACCGGGCCAGAGTGTCACACTCATGCCCGGTATCTGGCATGCTTTCTGGGCGGAACAGGGCGATTGTCTGATTGGTGAGGTGTCCACGGTTAATGATGACCGTACCGACAACGTGTTCGAAGATCCCATTCCCCGCTTCGCCTCAATTGAGGAAGACGTGGCCCCCGACTTTTTGCTGGTTGCAGACTATTAAATCAGGTGTCGCCGGGCAGTCCGGCGTTGCTGAGACTGCGCAGCAGTTTCTGCTTGAATGCTTCATCCAGTTGCCAGATAGAGAGTGTTTTCAGCGCGTTGGCGGAAAACTCCGGCTGAAGTCTCAGCAGGTCACGGATTGCAGCCTTGGCGCGATCCGGCTGACCGGCTTCGTGACTGAGGGCGGCGTGCCACAGATGCGTCCAGAAAAAATCCGGCATCTCGATCTGGTTCAGCTCGGTCAGGGCCTGTTCGAATTCACCCTGATCAAACAGGTAGAAGACACGCGGGAACCGATACCAATGGGGGTAAACCGGATTCAGCGCAATCGCGCGATCCACCAGTGCCAACCCCTCATCCCAGTCTCCGCCGAAGGCCCGGCGCATACCATAATGTGCCAAGATGGCCGCATCATTTGGATTAAGGTCAATTGCTGCCGCACCCGACTTCCGGAAACCATCCATGTCACCCATGACAAACCTCAGGTTCGCCAGCATCAGATGAGCCGTCGGCAGGTTGGGATCGATCTGCAACGCCCGGCGCGCAGCCACGTTTGCAGATTGCAGTACCTGAGTGCGATCGCCACCCAGATTGAACCGGACCTGCTGCAGATAAAGGTTCGACAGAACCGCCCATGCCTCGGCGTAGTCAGGATTTTGGTCAACCGCTTTCAGAATGCAGGATTTGACCTCGGCGTGGCGACTGAGGTTTATGCGGATCTGATAGGCGTAATACTCGAGAACGCAGTCATAGGCGTCCCGGTTTCTGGGCGGTGTACGGGCTGCGGACCGCATCGCGTCATGTGTCAGCAATCCGTATTTGCCGGCCAACTGCCCGGTAACGTCCCGGACTATCTGATCCTGAGCACGATAGATCTCGGACGGGGACCGCCCGACAGAATAACTGCGCACCCAGACATACCGCGCCTCGGCCAGATTGATCAGCCGCGCTGACAAGCGCAGGGAATCTCTGGTTTCCAGAACGCTGCCTTCAAGCGCGTAGTCCGCTTTGAATTCAGTCCGGAGCGTCTGCGGGTCGGTGTCGCCGCCCCGAAAACGGCCAACCGTCCCCAGTGGCAGAACCCACAAATCGTTGAACCTGATCAGTTCGGTCGTCAGTTGTTGCGTAATGCCATCAGCCAGAACCAAGGACGCCTCGCCCAATGAGTCAAACGGCAAGACCGCAATGATTGGCCCCTTGGGCAACCCCGGGTCTCGTTCCGAGGGCGGGTCATACAAGACAGACCATCCCGCCCAGATCACTGCACATACCATCCCAAGGCACGACGCCAGAATTATTCTGGTGGATCGCGACCGGCCTTCCTTTTTCATAGGCTCTGATGCGGGTTGAACAGAACTGGGTTGGGCAAACGTCATCCGTTCGAACCGCGGCGCATAACCGCCCTTGGGAATGCTGAGACGTATCGGATCGTCGCGACCAGGACCGGCATAGTACCCATCGATGTCCTGACGTAGACGGCGCGCTTCAAGCCGGACAACCGGATCGGATTGCTGATCGAAACTGGCATCGCGGTCAAAGACCGACATGGCAATCGACACGCCCTTGATATGGCCGGCCCGGCCGGCCAGGTATTCGTCGACCACATAAGCCAAAAAGGCCCTGCGCTGGGGCGTCGCTGAAAACTCTGGGTGGTCAAGAAGGCGCTGCAGCTGCGTGCGGATATCCCGCTCTGATATGGCCAAATCCGGCATCCAGTTCTGAAAAATGGTTTTGTTATAGTCTCTTATGGCAAATGTTTCGCCGCTTTTACATCTACTACCGCCCAGGTAGCAACATGTTCGCACTTCACGAGCGCGCGCGAATGCATAACAGCCTTTGCTTCAACAGGAGTTGCTGCAGGTGATCGGTTTGTCTTTCCAAACTTCCACGAATGCGGAACGGAACATCTGAACACGCTCCTGAAAACCACGATCGAGCATTTATCAATTGGAGCTGCCCAACCTATGGCACGTCGACACATTCTGGCCCTTTCCACCGCATTGCTGACTGTCTCCGCCAGTCTTGTAGCCGCACAGGAGCATTTTGATCCCAAGGGTAAACTGCCCTCGGAATTCACGGTCAATTTTCAGGAAAAATTGCGCAACACCCTGCCGTTCGAGGATCAGCGGGATTTTGAAGAAAGCCGTAAAGACCTGATCGCCGTTCCCGATTATCGCCAGATCACGACCGAAGACGGCACAGTGGCCTGGGATATCGGCAGCTATGACTTCCTGCTGGAAGACGGACAGGAGTTCGATTCGATCCACCCGTCGCTGCAACGCCAGGCAGTTTTGAACATGAACTATGGCCTGTTTGAAATTCTGGAAGGCCAGATTTATCAGGTGCGTGGCTTTGACCTGTCAAATATTTCCTTTATCCGCGGCGAAAGCGGCTGGATCATCTTTGACCCGCTGGCGTCGAAGGAAACCGCCGCGGCCGCATTGAAACTGTTGAACGACACGGTGGGTGAGTTGCCGGTCAAAGCGGTGGTTTATTCACACTCTCACGCCGACCACTATGGCGGTGTGCGCGGTGTCATCACCGACGAAGATGTCGCCGATGGCGTTGAAGTCATCGCGCCTGCCGGTTTCATGGAACATGCCGTTTCCGAGAACGTTTATGCGGGCAACGTGATGAACCGCCGGCTGTTCTTCCAATACGGCGTTCTGCTGCCGCGAAATCCTTACGGCCATGTGGACCAGTCGATCGGCAAGAACATCTCGGCCGGAACCACCGGCCTGATTGAACCGACCCGCTATGTCTCGGATGACTATGAAGAGATCACCATCGACGGCGTGCGCATGATCTTCCAGAACACACCGGGTACCGAGGCCCCGGCGGAGATGAATACCTACTTCCCCGACCTCAAAGCGTTCTGGGCGGCTGAAAACATCACCGGCACCATCCATAACATCTACACTCTGCGCGGTGCGCTGGTCCGTGATGCGCTGAGCTGGTCCAAGCATATCAACGATGCGCTTTACGAATTCGGGCAGGATGCCGAACTGATGTTCGCCTCGCACTCATGGCCGCGTTTCGGCAATGATCGTATTCAGGAGGTGATGCGGGCACAGCGCGACACCTATGCCAACCTCAACAACGGGGTTCTGAACCTGGCCAACAAGGGCGTGACCATCAATCAGGTCCACAACGTCTATGAGGTGCCGCAGAGCCTTCAAGATCAATGGGCGGCACGCAGCTATCATGGCTCGGTCGAGCATAACAGCCGCGCGGTGATCAACCGCTATCTGGGTTATTGGGATGCCAACCCGACGACGCTGACGCCCCTTTCGCCCGAAGACAGCGCACCATTGTTTGTCGAGATGATGGGCGGCGCCGGACCGATCATGGCAAAAGGTCAGGAACTGGTGGCTGCCGGGAGATATCTCGAAGCGACCGAGATCCTCAACAAACTTGTCTACGCCGAGCCGCAGAACCAGACCGCCAAGGACTTGCTGGCCGATGCCTTCGAACAGATTGGATATCAGAAGGAAAGCCCATCGGTCCGCAATTCGTTCCTGGGCGCGGCCTATGAACTGCGCAATGGCATCCCTCAGGGCGCCACCATCGAAACCACCGGCCCGGATACGATCAAGGCCATGCCGACAAGCATGTGGCTGGACTTTCTTGGCATCCGCGTCAACAGCGCCAAAGCGGCAGGGATGGAGTTCACGATTAATCTGACGATCCCCGATCGGGACGAAAACATCGTCGTCGAGATGAGCAACGCCACGCTGACCCACATCGTGGGCCAAAAAGCTGATGACGCCGACCTTTCGATTGCTCTGAACCGTACCGACCTGGAACAGGTCATGACCGGAGAGCGGAAGCTGACAGATATGCTGGCGGACGGAACGGCGAAGTCCGAAGGCAATGCGGATCTGGTGGCGCAACTGGCCTCAACTCTGGACCAGTTCGATCTGGGGTTTGAGCTAATGCCCGGGACCGGCGCGCAGGACCTGACGGCCCCTGCCAACGATTTTGCTCAGCCACCTCTTGCGAACTCCAACGGCGGCTGATTCCCCGATCAGCCAACCGGTTCCTTGTCACAACGAACCGGCAACGTTGTGGAGGGCAGGTTTGTCCTGCCGGAAGACGGGCTGCCCCAGCGGCCCGTCTTTTTCGCCTTTCTTGTGAGGCTAGAATGTCTTTTTTGCCGCCGAACGCCACCACAGGGACGTGCGTAAAATCAGACCTCATCCCCAAAACAATGGCGCTTCGTGAGCCTTCAGGCCCCCGCAATCAACGATCTTCAGGTTGTTTCCAGTCCGGAAGTCAGCCCACCATGATGCTGGCTTCGTGTTTTTTCAGAACCCGCGCCGCCGTCGGGCCGTAGTTCCTACAAACGCCATCGGCAATCTCGGGAAAAATCTCGACGATCTCGTTCCAGGACTCCTCTGAGAAGCCTCGCGCGGCGATGTCACCGGGATAAAGACTTTCAGAAAACGCGCCATTTGAATGCACGATTTCATGCCTGTCGAAGATGAAATGGAAATAGGTTACCTGCGACACGTCCGCCGCGACTGACACGCCGGGTAAGCCCAGCAAATGCTTGGCCGCGACCAGCACCGCCTTGTCACCAAAGTGGATTTCATTGACAGGCTTCGTCACCAGCATCCGGTGGTTTGGTGATACCATCAGATCCGACGACGGAGAGTTCGGCGCGAGTGCCCCTTGCGCTATCCGGATCGGTGTTAGATGCCGCTGTGCGGACAAATCCAGAGTGCGTGATCCGATCCATCGAATTTTCCGGGCCTGCCCGTCTGCCGTATCAACCAGATCTCCGGCCATCAGGCTTTCGACAGGCCTTGAACCGTCTGGTGTGCCGATCAGGGTACCTTTCACGAAACAGGGTACATCGACAATTGCGTCAGGGTCAGTGGTATCCGGCGCGTTTCCAGGCGTTACATTCGAGATTGAGAACGGGTAGCTGGTGCCCGGAACAAGCGGTTCGGACGTGATATAACCGGCCAAGGTGCCGTCGACCTCGACCCGGAACACGTCGATCGTCCCGCCGCCCGGTTTGAAAAGCTGATAGGATTCTTCGAGGTAGATATTGCCACTCAGGAACGTGACAGACCCGTCCAGACTGGTCACGTCGCCTGTCTGCGTCAGGTCATCGCCAACTTCGTTGTTGAATCTGTCACCGTTGAAATCCGTGCCATTGTCCGGCGCGCCATTGACCAGCGTCCCTCCGGCGCCGTCAACCACCGAAAACAATACCCGGTCCGCATTCGGGTCATACGTATTGGACAGCGTAACACCGCCGCCAAAAAACGAGACGGTTATTACGCTGGGATCATACCCGATATACGAATAATTCGCCATAAAGTGACCTCACACTCGCGAAACACGCTTCATTTGTTATACTGAGTTAAGTTGGGCTTAAATAAGGAACTTTTGTGCAGCGGAACCGGTCACACATGTCCACGAAGTTGCTACCTTGCACGCCAATCGATTAATTCTTGATGAACAGAGACCCCGGACACCAACCGCGAGGCTCGGGTAGCCAAACAGAACACCGGGGCGGAAGGGTCCAAAGGGATGGTCACAAAAGCAGAGCTTGAACAGCAGGTTGCTGAGTTAAAGCGCCAATTGGCGGAGTATTCCCGCAACGAGAAGCCGATTGAATATCGCGAAACCAATGACCCACAGACACCTGATCACGAGATGATTTCAGAAGCTTGGGCCGAAAATCTGCGACATCTTCCCGGGCAGATCGAAGATGTGCTGACCGAACTGGAAGATTTGCCCCACAAAAAGCCGATTCTGTTTGCCCTTGGTGTCTTTGCCCTTGGGTATTTGATTGGCCGGTCCCGGTAGGAGCGTATCATGAGCCGTATTTCCAGAAACTTGTCGATCGTCCTACGTTCAGAACGGCTGATTGCCCAGCGGCAATTTACCATCGCGGCGCGCCGCACCGGGCTATATGCCGCGGCCGGTCTGGCCGTGGGGCTGGCTGTGATCATGCTGAATGTCGCAGGCTATTTCGCATTGTCAGAAACACTATCGAAACCGCTGTCGGCGCTTCTGGTTGCCGCGGCGAACCTTGTGTTGGCGGTTTTGCTGGCCCTCTTTGCCAAATCAATGTCCTCGCAGTCCGACAGTGAAACAGTGACTGAATTGCGCGACATGGCGCTGGCAGACATCGAAGAAGAAATCCGCGACGGGCTGACACAGGCGCAGGACGCGATTACGCATGTCAAAAAAATGTCACGGGACCCTTTTGGTACAATCGCGCCCGAACTGGCCGCCGTAATTGTTAAGATACTGGCGCGACGCGCTTCCGATCGCTCAAAAACGGACTAGAAAGCCTAAGAGTCAAAGACTGACGCCTAATCTAACTAAACGAACGGCCGCTACAGAGGTCGAAATGTCCTTCGCCGATGCCCTCGCGCCTACGGGCTGTGCGAGGGTCACAGTCGAAAGGCCAAAGGTTCCCAAGCGCACTCCGGACGGAATCAGCGCGCTTTAGGCTGCTGGTTCACCGGCGGGAACAATGCCCTGCGCGACCCATTGGTCGAATATCTCCAGGGCGGTGATGCAGAATTCCGGGTCATTGATATGGGCGTCCAGTTCGGTTGCCTGAACCGAAGGTGCGACAGTAGTTGTCAGAGCCTCAATAAACGCGCTCAGGCCATCTGGGTCGTAACAATCTCCACCCGGGCGATCCCATTCCTCGATGCCGCCGCGCGGTATGATCAGATGGGTGGGCGCGGGACTTTCGCCAAGGCGCTTGTTCAGTTCGTGGGCAATTTCGCGCCGCTCGTCAGCAGTGTAGTAGGTGTTCTTGACCAATTTGTTGTGGGTGTGGATCGGACGGTTCAAAAACCGTTCCGGGATGTCTTGCCAGCCCGCAAAATCTATCAGGTCCATACATCCCGGGGCCACGATCTGCGGAATGCCGGCCCGCCCTGCCCCGCGATGCCGGTCCTTGCCTGCGTTCACGACGGAACCGGCCAGCAGATTGCCCAATTCGCACCCGGCAAAGTCCATAACGCAGACAAAGCCGTTTTGGCCTGCGATCTGTTCAAAGGCCATGCCGCCCATGCCCATGGCATGAAATACGGCAACTTCATAACCGCGCTCTTCCAACGCAGGTTTGAGTGTCTTGATGTACTTGAGGCATGAGGTCCCCAACGAGGTGACACCCACCATCGGACGCCCGCTTTTGGCCGGTTCTGCCGCGCGTGCGGCCCCCAAAACGGCGCCTGCCGCCTGTGACAGCGACGATTTGCAGATCGCGTTCAACCCATACAGCCCCCCGGCCCAGAGGATCATCTGGATGTCCGGCGAAAGACGCTCGGCCGGGATCAGGGCCGAGAAGGACACGGTAGAGACGACGTATTTGGGCACTCCGATAGGCAACGATTGACAGACATCCAGCGCAAGATCGGTACCCATGGTGCCGCCCAGTAAGATCACACCGTCAATCAGGCCCTGATCGTGCAAGCGGCGGGTCAGGACACAGGCACCGGCGGACATGATCTGCATAGCCACATGTTCGCTACCACTGTCTATGGCGGCCTGGATCGAGCTGCCACCCGCCTTGGCCACATCATGTTTCGAATAGTCGGTGGGATTGGCGGGGTCGCCCAGAACACTGACGTCCAGGGTCAGCACACCACCGCCCAAGGAACGGATCTTTGCCGCCATGAACTCCAACTCGTCGTTTTTGGTGTCATATGTCCCAACGACAAGGATCGTCTTGTCCGCCATGAGGTCCTCCGCTGAATTTTAATTAACATATTAAGAACTAGGCTGCGCGATTGTCAATTGAGCTTCCCTGGTCTGGTGTCAGCCCCGCATCAACTCTCCTTTGGGGTCGTAGTACGGCGCAAACTGAACCCTTAGCGGGTACATTTCCCCGGCGATTTGAACGTCAAAGCCGCCCTCGTCGATCCAGGCCTTCGAGACACCTTCCTCATGGTGCAGGCTGGCCAAACCGACCATCGCCTGCAACCGGAAGCCCCAGTCGCCCGAGGTGACATGCCCCACAATCCTGCCATTCTTCCACACAGGCTCGTTGTGAATCAGATACGGACCGGTTTCAGCATCCAGGTCGTCAACTTTGCAGGATACGGTGCGGTGCGCAGTCGCGGCACCGCCAGCCTTCTGTTCAGTCAGAACGTCCTTGCCGAGGAAGTTGCTAGCCTTATCCAGCGCTACTGCAAAACCCAGCCCGGTTTCATAAGGCGTGTCATCCTCGGCGATGTCATGCCCGAAATGTCGGAAGCCCTTCTCGAGCCTGCAAGCGTTCATGGCGAACATTCCCATATGGAGCATTCCGTGCGATTTGCCCGCTGCAATCAGCGCTTCATAAACACCAGCGACGAACTCGGTGGGTATCATCAGCTCGTACCCGAGTTCACCAATGAACGAGCGCCGGATGGCCCACCCGCGGGCATAAGCCATGTCGATTTCTCGTGCCGCGCCAAAGGGGAAGGCCTCGTTCGACAGGTCATCGCCCGAGATGGCAGACAGAATGTCGCGCGATCTTGGACCGTGGATCGTGATCAGGCCATAGCCCGAGGTCGCGTCGAACACCTCGAACCGCCAGCCCGGTTCGGCGTGATCCTTGATCCATGCCTGATCGCGCATCTGGCTGGGATGGCCTGTAATTACCATGAAACAATCCTGCGCTGTTCGGGTCACGGTCACATCGGCCTCGATCCCGCCGCGCGCGTTCAGGAACTGGGTGTAGACCGAGGTGCCGACCGTGACATCCATCTGCGCGCCGCAGACCTTGTTCAGCGCTTTGACCGCGTACGGACCCTGCACCTGAATTTTCGAATACATCGATTGATCGATCAGCACAGCAGCATCCCGGGCGGCCAGACATTCGGCCCTGACGTGCGGTGCCCAGTCTTTGCGCCGCAGGCTCGGTTCTTCATTCCAACCCTTTTTTTCGGGGTCGAAGTACATCGGCACCTCCCAGCCGATCCGCTCGGCAAATGTCGCGCCTGCCTCTTTCAGCCGATCATGCAACGGCACCCGACGCACTCTGCGTGCCGAATGGACCTGCCGTCCGACCCAGTTGACGCCATAGTGGAAGCCTACTGACTCGGCGCTGCGGTCATGATTGTATTTGGTATTGCGCTGGAATGGGTGCGCCCGGCGGGCCAGCATCGGGCCCATGCCCCGCGACGGCGCGCCGTCGGTTATCCATTCCGCCATTGTCAGGCCAACACCACCCGAGTTCAGGATTCCGTTCGAGTTCATGCCGGCTGCCACAAACAGGCCCTCGATCTCGCCGGTCGGACCCAGATAGGGGCGGCCATCGGGTGTAAAACTCTCGGGCCCGTTGAAAAAAGTCTGTATGCCCATCTCGCCCAGTGCAGGCATGCGTTCGAACATCTTCTCAAGATTCGGTTCGACATGTTCCATGTCAAACGGCAGCTCGTCGAATTCGAAGTCTTCGGGGATGCCGTTCCTGCCATAGGGCTTGCCATGCTTTTCGAATGACCCGATCAGCAGCTTGCCAGTGTCTTCTTTCCAATAGGTCCGCTCTTCGGCGATGTTCAGAATCGGCTGGGTCCTAAGCAAGCCGCCCACAGGTTCAGTAACAATGTAGAAATGTTCAGTCGCGTGCAGCGGCACGGTTACTCCGTGTGCCTTGGCAAACAGGTGGCTCCACATGCCGCCCGCCAGCAACACTTTGTTGGTCGCGATCACGCCCCTTTCTGTGTCGATACCAACCACCTTGCCATCCCGGATGACCAGACGATCAACCCTGGTGTTTTCGAACACCTGTGCCCCCATGGCCCGCGCGCCCTTGCTAAGCGCGACCGTAACGTCAAGCGGGTTCACCTGGCCATTCGACGGAACAAAGAATGCGGATTTCACGTCATCGGTTTCGATCCATGGCCATTTCTCTTTCAACTCGTCGCGAGACAGCATGAAAGTCTCGATCCCCATGCGGGCTGCGTGGTCGTGGCTGCGCAGCAGTTGTTCGTGGCGCACATCGCCGATTGCCAGATTGATCGTGCCGTTTGTCTTGTAGCCGGTCGCCTGTCCGGTTTCGATTTCCAAATCGCTGAAAAGGCGCGCTGTATATTTGCCCAGCTCGGTCTGTGCCGTGCTGTCGCGTAACTGCCCGACGATCCCGGCTGCATGCCAGGTTGTTCCGCTGGCGATCTTCCGTCGCTCGACCAGAACTGCGGGAACGCCGCGCTTTGCCAGATGATACAGGGTCGAAATGCCGATGATACCACCACCGATGATCACCACAGGCGCTTGTTCAGGAAAAGAGTTGGGCATCAAAACAATCCTTCAGTCTGCAAGGCAGCCGATCTTCGGGGTTTCGGATCACAAACGCCGTGGGGTCAAGCTGTGCCGGATCCACCCTGCGCTGTCGGGTGTTATGTGCCAAAGAATGGTCAGGAATCACAATAAATCGCACCATTTCTTCATCAGGGCCTTGGTGCGCCAGTCAGTGCGATTTCAAGCTTTTCCACTGCGGTTTGGAGAAACACGGCAAGTTCCACTGTTCGGGCTTCATCCAAACTCGCGTCGGGAACGGCAATGGCAACGGTTCCCGCAGGATCTTTACCGTCGGTGAAGAACGGCATCGCTACGCTGGCAACGCCGATGTCAACCGCATTGCGACTGCAGGCAAACCCTCGGGCTCGGGTCTCCGAGATCAGCTTCCTGAGCGTCTCCAAATCCGTCACGGTGTACGGCGTCAGCTTTTCCCGTTTGAGTGCCAACAATTGCTCGCGTGTCTGATCCGAACAGAACGACAAATACGCAAGGCCGGAAGACGACGAATGAAATGGGTAGGAATCCGCGGGCCGCAGGTTGATCACATTCCCACGCGGCGGCAAGGTGAAGGCCGCAGTCGCCATCCCCTTGTCGCCGGGAATACCGACATGCACTGTTTCATTTGCCTGGGCGGACAACCATTGCGATACGATTTGCGTTGCATTCACCATCGGTACGGTGGCCTCTCTCAACCTGGCCAGCGAGAGGAATCCGTGGCCCAACCGGTATTTTCGGTTCTCCGGGTTCTGTTCGATGAACCCGTGACTGATGAGTGAGACCAGCAGCCTGCGCGTGACCGCCTTGTCCTGCCCTGTTGCCCTTGCCAGGTCATTCAGACCAATTTCGAGGCTTTCCAAAGAAAACTGGCGCAGCAGCATCATGGCTTTGTCGACAGTTTTCATTTCGATCTCCCCTCAAAGGCATAATCCAGAAATGACACGACGATCATGCCACCGCACCCTCGTCTGCATGTCAGAACGTGATTAAGACGCCCAGTCGATGCTGAACTCCTCACGAAAAGCAAACCTTGCCAGGTGGGCTTCGATCACCTCTTGCCACCGGGCAAGGTCGCCCCGGGGTCCGGTTGCGGCCGAGATGGTCAGGCTGGTTTCGTCCGCCGTCAGCGTGACAGCATTGCCGTTCTCGAAGGCCACACTCCCTTCGGTGTCGTCAAAGAAAACTTCGGCCTTGTGGGACCAATGCTTGCACAACTGCTGCAGATATTTGCTGCCAGTACTTGTCTGTGCAACGCCCGTGACACTTTGGTCCGGCAACAACGCCAGCGCCGCGTCGGCAGCGCCGCGCATAGCCGAGGCAAACAGGGTTACATCAATACTTGTCGCCAGAAAGGTCACGCCCAGATCCAGGCATTTGCGCTGCATTCCGGGGTCGAGTGTCAGGATACCCGCGGCCTTGCCAGCGGCGGTGATCCGCGTCAGGGCATCAAAAATTGCCTCGACCACATCGGGATGACTGGCGTTACCCAGGTGGCCCATATCCGCGGCAAGATCGGCAGGGCCAATAAAAACACCGTCCACATCCGTTGTCAGTATGTCATCCAGAGCGGCCATGCCCAGTCGGTTCTCAACCTGAACCAGCAGGCACACCTGTTCGTCCGCTGTTGTCAGGTAGTCCGGAATTGCGCCAAATCGCGAAGCCCGCGCCATTGAAGAACCAACCCCCCGGACACCTAGCGGCGGGTATTGTACAGCCCGAACCAGTACCCTCGCCTGATCACCGCTTTCGACCATCGGCACAAGAATGGTCTGCACCCCGGCATCCAGATACTGCTTGATCATCCAGGTCTCGCCAATCGGCAACCGGGCCACCGGATGGCTGCCCGAACCGTCGATAACGCGCACTTGCTCCAATACCGTGCGCAGGTCGTTGGGCGCATGCTCACCATCCACCAATAGCCAGTCGAACCGTGATGTGGCCGCTATTTCAGCGGCATAGGCATCGGCCATACCCAACCAGCAACCGATCTGAGGTTGCCCGGCCTTCAGTGCGGCTTTGAACGGGTTCTGTGGCGCGGACATTCTGAGCCTCCTTTAAGCGAATTGTATGTCGACCGAGCCGAACGAGCCGAAATCGGCGTGGATTTCGGTGCCCGAAGGACATTCGACAGGGCGAATGAAGCTACCCGACAGGATCACCTGGCCCGGCTCGATGCTCTGACCATATTGTGCCATGCGCCGGGCAAGCCAGACAACGCTTTCGACAGGATCATTCAGAACACCTGCACCCAGGCCGGTTTCTTCGATCTCGCCATTGCGGAATGTCAGTGCGCCGACCCAGCGCAGATCGAAAGTCTCAAAGGCGTGGCGTTCTGCACCCAGTACGATGCCGGCATTGGCGGCGTTGTCGCTGATCGTGTCAAACACGGTGCGTGCCTTGCTGGTCTTTGGATCGACCCGCTGAATGCGAGTGTCGAGGATTTCGATGGACGGCGCGACATAATCAGTCGCAGCAATGACGTCCGCGCGGGTTACATGTTCCCCAGCCAAGGCAGACTTCACGACAAAGGCAATCTCGGCCTCGATCCGAGGCTGGATGAAACGGCCCGCAGGCACAGTGCCACCATTTTCAAAGGCCATGTCATCGAACAGGATGCCACTGTCGGGAATGTCGATATTCAGCGCATATTGCATCGCCTTCGAGGTCAGCCCGATCTTCCAGCCGATCACCTTGCGCCCTTCGGCCAGTTTGGCGCGATGGATGGCGTTCTGCACCGCATAGGCATCGTCCATTCCCATCTCGGGATGCCGCAGTGTCAGCAGACCGATCTGTTCGCGCGTCTGCTCGGCCCGCAACAGATCGGCGGCCGCGCAAGCGTGATCTTCGGGGGTCATACCTGTTCATCCTCGACAGTGTTGCGCAGTGCGCCGATGCCGTCGACAGAAACCTCGACCACATCGCCGGGGACCAGGTATTTCGGCGGGTCAAACCGTGCACCTGCGCCGGTTGGCGTCCCGGTGACAATGATATCGCCGGGGTGCAAAGTCATGAAGGTCGAGATGTACTCGATCTCGCGCCGGATCGGGAACATCATACGATTCAACGTATCGTCCTGACGCAACTCGCCGTTGACATGCGTCTGAATGCGGGCGTCGTCCAACTGGGCCGCGTCGGTGAAAGGCACAAGCCAAGGGCCGATCGCGCCGGTTCTGTCCCAGTTCTTGCCCTGTGTGACGTTGAACTTGGCGTGGCGCACCCAATCGCGGATCGTACCCTCATTGCAAAGCGTGAGTGCCGCGATGTGATCATAGGCGTCGTCTTGTGAAATCCTGCGGCCCGCCTTGCCAATCACGATGGCCACCTCGCCTTCGTAATCCAGCGTGTGGTTTTCCGGCGGGCGGATCAGAGGGCAGTCATGTCCCGTAAAGCCGCTGGCAAAACGCGGGAACAAAGACATGTATTTCGGTTGCGCGCTGCCATCCTTGTATTCCGCATTGCGGTCAGGGAAGTTCACGCCGACGCAGAGGATACGGCGGGCGTCGGGCATCACCATTTCATAGGTGAAATCTTCATGAGTTACGGGTTTACCATCCGCTTTTTCGGCCAGTTGGTCGAACGCTCCGGCGGCGATAACTTCGTACAAGCTGCTGTGGTTTGGAAATTCGCCATTCAGCGCAATTGCGCCGTCCTTGGTAATGGCACCGAAAAAGGTTGCGCCATTGGCGGTGTAAGTTGCAAAGCGCATCAGGCCTCCTCGGCGGCCTTGCTGCCACCCATGCAGAGAAAACATAGCATACGAACCCGCGTCCCGACCTCAGACCGAGAAGCTGATGTTGGCCTGCCCCGTGCCGGAGCTTCCGAAATACGGTGTGTAAATATCGATCTGGCCCTTGTAGCTGCCCCAACCCAGCGCGCCGAACAGCAATGCGGTGTCGTTCATCGCACACTCACCCGTGCATTTCCTGGCGTAGTCGGGAAGCATTTCCAAAAACTCTTCAAACCGACCCTGTTCCCACAGCTCCAGTACACGCATATCCATCTGACGATTGAACTCGCCATTCACGGCGTTCAGCCCTTCGACCGAGCGCTCGTTGGGCGTAAAGTCATGGCTCAGCGAACCCGATGCGAGAATTGACACATTGCGGTCGGAACGACGGATACCTTCGGCGATGGCCTCGCCCCAGACACGGTTTTCGGCAATCGACGAGAACTGGTTGACCGCGACGGGTAGCACCCGCGCATTTACACCGTCATTGATGAAATGCATGGGCAAAAGGGTGCCGTATTCCATGCCCATATCGGGATGTGAATGGCCAAGGGCCCTCTCCCCCCGCTCACGCAAGACGTCAAGGATGGTTTCCCCCAATTCGTGATCCCCGCGATAGTCAAACTCCATGTCCGCCAGCATGTGCGGCAACTCGTGGCTGATGAAACGGCCTTTGTGGTGCTCTTTCGTGTTCAGATGGAACCCCTGATTGGTGATCCAGTGGGTGTCGAACACAACAAACGTATCCACCTTGCGGTCAATTGCATCCTGACGCAGGCGCGCATATCCTTCGATGGCGGGTTGCCGGATGCCTTTGTATTTCGGCATCGTGTGGGACATCCAGATGCTGGGCACATGCGTGATTTTCGCGGCCTGTACAATCTTTCCCATGACGGTTCCTCCTTATGATCGTGACGTCTGGCCTGACTGCCAGAACGTCCTATGGTCCGAGCGTTTGATGGACCAATGATGCGCACTTCCTGATTCAACTATAGTCAGCCAACCCCTGCCAAGGGATCAGGCTGCACGATACTATTTCCCAAGTTGCATGATCTTGTGCTGACCGGTGGCAAAGCCAACATGCTTTTGTTCCATGTAGAATTCAAAGCTCCAGTCGCCGCCGTCCCGGCCGATACCCGACGCCTTGACGCCGCCGAAGGGCGTGGGCAGGTGGCGCACATTTTCCGAATTCACCCAGATCATACCTGCTTCCAGTTTGTCCGTGAACCGCAGGGCACGCGTCAGGTCGTTGGTCCAGACGTAACCGGTAAGGCCGTAAGGCGTGTCATTTGCGATCTGTAGCGCCTCTTCTTCGGTCGAGAACGGGATGGACGTCAGAACCGGGCCAAATATTTCCTCGCGCGCGATGCGCATCTGGTTGTTGGCATTTGTAAACAAGGTTGGCCGCACGAAATACCCTTCGTCCCCCACTTTGACGCCGCCGGCTGCGATAGTCGCGCCATCGTCTTTGGCGATGTCGAAATACGAGGTGACTTTATTGTAGTGCTCTTCCGTTACCAGCGGGCCGATCTCGGTCGCCGGGTCCAACGGGTGACCGACCTTGATGCTGTTCACGCGTTCTACCAGCTTGGCCTCGAACTCGTTTTTGATGGTGTCTTGTACCAGCAAACGCGAAGACGATGTGCAACGTTCCCCATTGATCGAGTAGATCATGAAAATCACGGCATCCAGCGCGCGGTCCAGGTCGGCGTCATCGAAGACAATCACCGGGTTCTTGCCGCCCAGTTCCAGATGCATCCGCTTGAGCGTATCCGCGCCCTGCTTTGTGATTATGCTGCCGGTGCGGCTTTCTCCGACAAAAGCAATGGCCTTGATCAGCGGATGTTCGGTCAACGTCTTACCGGCATCCGGTCCAAACCCGTTCACGATGTTCAGAACACCCTTGGGCAGACCGGCCTCTTCCGCGATTTCGACCAGTAAACGCGCCGACAGCGGTGAATCTTCGGCCGGTTTGTGAACGACGGTACAACCCGCTGCCAGTGCCGGCGCGATCTTCCAGGTCGACAGCATGAACGGCGTGTTCCACGGAGTAATGACACCAACCGGGCCAATTGGAACGCGGGTGGTGATGTTCATCAGGGTCGGTGACTTAAGATACTGTCCATCCCTTGCCTGCACCACCTGATCAGCGAAATAACGGAAGTTCTCGGCACCGCGCAGTGCCGCCTTGGACATGAAACGCAGGGTCTGACCGGTGTCCCAGCACTCACAAAGGGCAATTTCCTCGGCACGCGCCTCGATCGCGTCGGCCACGTTCAGCAGGATACGGCGGCGTTCAGTAGCGGGCATATCGCGCCACGCGGCGAATGCCGAGTGGGCTGCCTTGGCCGCCGCATCGATGTCATCCGCCGTCCCATGGGCAACATCGCAGATCACGGACTTGTCCACTGGCGAAGTGGATTGAAACACTCCGGCCGCCCCGTCGCGATCTTCGCCCGCAATGCGGTTCTTGATGCCTGTCTCTTTGAACCGGGCCAGAAACCCCGCCAATTTTTTGATATTGGTGTCCAAGGCGCTCATGGTTCAGGTCTCCTGCTGGGTTGCAGCCAATTGGTCCCGGCCCAGATGCTCTCTGATAGTGCCGGTCTTGGGCGAAAGGTCCGGATCGATGTCACGCATCTCAAGCGACAGAGCGATGGAGTGCATCGAAAGGGCCGGTTCAAGATACGCCCTTACCGCTTCGAATATGCGCTGCGTTGCGTCCTGCTTGACGTCTTCGGGGCGACCGGCGCGCAGTCGGATCGAAATATCGACAAAACCATGCGCCGGGTTCCCGTCGGCAATGGAATAGTGATGCACCCGCGTGGCGCGTACGCGAATACCCGCCATCGGGAACGTGTCAATTGCTGCTGCTGTTGCGCGCACACACTCGCACAAACCATCCATATCGACCCAGTCTTCTAGGTTACCAGAGTAATCGATGTGGAAATGCGGCATGGTTCCCTTCCCTTCAATTAGTAAACATGTTTAGTAATTACGTCACCACGTGTCAAGAACTTGACTTGTTATTCTTTGCAATTCCGGAAGCAGCGCTCTAGAAAACGGCATGACCACACAAAGCCACACCAAGAGCACTTCCCGCGCGCTTCCGATCGCGCTGCTGCGTGCCCGCGAAACAGTCATGGCGCCCATTCGGGACATGTTGAACAACATTCAGCTTACAGAACAGAAGTGGCGCATTCTTCGCGTTCTGGATGAGTTTGGTGAAATGGAACAAAGCGCCATCTCGAAAGAGGCCTGTCTTCTGTTGCCCAGCCTCACCCGCATTCTGCGCGCCATGGAAGCAGACGGCCAGATTACACGCCGCCAGGACAGTCAGGACAAGCGCCGGTCTATGGTGAAGATCACGGATACAGGTCGTGGAATCCTGACCGAGAACCTTCCGACATCCCTTGCAATTTATGATCGCATTGAAGAACAGATGGGTCAGGACAAGCTGGACGACCTTCTGGACCTGCTTGAGGAGTTGCAGGCCGTCAAGATCTGACCACACACAAACCGGGCGGGGCCAGCCACGCATCTAAAGTGTCGACAGACCGGTATCCAGTGCCGACAGAATCTTGGCCACGTCCTCGGACGTGATGACCAGCGGTGGTGACAGGATGATGTTGTTGCCCGACACACGGACCATCACGCCATCTTCGTATGCCGCCTTCTGCACCTGCAAGGGCAGATGCTTGGCAACCGGCGCCTTGGTTGCACGATCAGATACCAGTTCCAGCGCACACATCAAGCCCTCGCCTCCGCGCACATCTCCGATTGCGTCGTGTTTTTCAGCCAAATTTTTCAATCCGGTAAAAAGTTCTTCACCGCGGGCCGCGGCGTTTTCCCAAACACGCAAACGATTGATTTCAGACAGAGCCGCCAGCGCAGCCGCTGCGCCGACCGGATGGCCGGAATAGGTATAGCCCTGATCGACTGACGCCATACCTGTGGTGTCGCTTTCAAAAACCTCGGCGACCGCGCCCGAAATCATTGCCGCACCGAATGGGAAATAACCGTTGGTGATCGCCTTGGCTGTCGTCATGATGTCGGGCTGCACACCCCAATGCCGCGCGCCGCTTTCGCTGCCGGTACGACCAAAAGCAGTGATGATCTCGTCCGATATAAGAAGAATACCGTTTTTCGAACAGACCTCGCGCACCATCGGCATGAAGCTTTTGTGTGGTGGGATCACGCCGCCTGCGCCCAGAATCGGCTCCATGATGAATGCGGCGACGGTATTTGCCCCCTGGAATGCGATCTCGGCCTCCAGCGCCTTGACGCAAAGTTGCGCCAGACGCTCGGGGTCTGTTTCGTCGAACGGATTGCGATAGGTCCACGGCGCGGGCACATGGAAACAGCCCGGCATCATCGGCTCGTAAGCCGCGCGGAACTTCTGGTTGCCATTGACCGAAGCGGCCGCGAAATGGGTGCCGTGGTATCCTTGCTTGAGGCTGATGAACTTTGTCCGACCGGCCTCGCCCCGCACTTTGTGATACTGTCGCGCAAGCTTCAGTGCGATTTCAACTGAATCCGATCCGCCCGAAGTGAAAAAAGCTCGGGTCAGACCATCAGGCTTGAAAAACTGCGCCAACTCATAGGACAGCACAATCGCCTTGTCGTTGCTGGTGCCCCGGAAGGTCGAGTAATACGGCAGCGCATTCAACTGATCGGTAATGGCCTGCTTAACCGGATCACAGGAATAACCCAGATTGACGTTCCACAACCCGCCAACCGCGTCGATGGCCTTGTGGCCGTCAATATCGATGATGCTGACCCCTTCCCCTCCGGTCAGGATGGTGGGCGGATTGTTTTGACTGTCGGCAGGATGTGCCATCGGGTGCCAGAAATGGCGCGCGTTGTTTTCCTTCAGGAAATTGGAGTCTTTCATATCACGGGTCTCCGAGGATCTTGTCCGCCCATCGGTCAGGGCTGGAACGCGGTTGGGAAGTTTCGCGGAAACTGACCACCGAAATTCGCAGTCAGTTCGAGCGAAAGGGAATGCAATGTCGTCAGGATCAAAGGCAGGTGATCGCCGTTTGCACGAATTTCAGGCACCGCAATTGCGATTGTGCCTATCGCCACCTGATCAATTCCAAAGACAGGCGCAGCGTATCCATAAACGCCTGCTTCAAACCCGCCTGCGCTGTTTGACCAGCCCTTGCGCCTGATCTCAGAAACCCGTTCACGTATCAGGTCAGGGGACACCAGGGTTTCCGCTGTGTAGGACGTCAAGGCCTGGCGATCCAGATCTTCAAGCAGGTGAGCGGGGCCAAAACTCAGCAGGCACAGGCCGGAGGCCGTTGCATTGATCGGCAGAATTTCCGCCGGATCAAGGCTGACCCGCACGGTGTACCGCGTGGTTTCCAGCGCCAGAGCGGTCTGCAATTTGCCTTGTTGCAGCAGCGAAAGGTGCATGCTTTCGCCGATTACCTGCATGGCGGACTGCATCCTTGCGCGCGCGCCTTCAAGCCCCGGATTTGCGATTTCCCGCAGCGCGGCAAGACGCACCACAGCCGGTCCGATCGCATAGGACTTGGAGTGCGGGTTTTGTTCGATCAGGCCAAACTCTTCCAATGCGCGAAGGTGGCGCAGAGTCGTTGCCTTGTTCATACCGGACAGCCGGGCAAGGTTGCTCAGACCGATCTCCGGCTGAGCACTTGAAAACAACTCGAGCAATTTCAAAGCATTAAGAGCGGTGCCCATGCGCTTTTCTCTCCTTCGCACGTAATACTTGACAGAAAGCATTTAACAAAGCAACATTATTGTTGTTACTTCGGTTCAAAAAATGAACCAAGCCAGGGAGGCGTCAATGAAAAAAATTCTAACCGCTGCCGTTTTTGCAGCCTCTGCAACAGCAGCACTTGCTGAATACCCGGAAAAGCCGGTGACCTTTGTGGTTCCGTGGCCTCCGGGCGATCTGGAAGACGTGTTAACCCGGATGATCGCAGATGAATTCCAGGCCATGTACGGCGTTCCGGCCGCGGTTGTGAACAAGCCTGGCGGCGGAGGCGGCCCCTTCCCCGGCGCGGTTGAGGTCGCAACGGCTCCGGCAGATGGCTACACCATCGGATCCTTCGTTATTGGCGTTCCTGTCATCGGGCCCGAGATCGGAATCCCGGAGCTGAACCCAAATCCATTCGACCCTATCGGAATTTTCCTGACCTATCCGTTCGTGATCGCATCCAGCAAAGATGCGCCATTCTCGAATTGGGACGAACTTGTAGCGCACGGTAAGGAAAACGATGTGGCTCTTGGCCATTTCGGCTCGGTCCTGCCGCCCACACAGGTTACGTTTGCGGCTGCGGTGAGCAGCGGCTTCGACTTTGCAAGCGAAGCGGCGTTCGACGCGCTGGACTGCAACACATTGGCGTCAGGTGACGTGGACGTCATCAATACCACGCTGCAACTCGTGCTGCCCTGCCTCGACAATGTGAACATTCTGGCCAGCATCGGTGGTGAACGAATTTCGCTTGTACCGGACACACCAACGGTTGTCGAAATGAACCCGGACCTGCCGCTTGCGTTGTGGAACGGGTTGTTCGTGCACAAGGACACTCCGGCAGATGCCCGTGAAAAGATCACTGCCGCCGCGCAAAAGGCGTTGGAGTCCGACAAGGCCAAAAAGCTGGCTGAAGAAACCGGTGCGTTGATCTATTGGCAGGACCCTGACGCGTCAAATGCGCAAATCGAACAGGACAAAGCGTCGTTCGCGAAAATCGAAGAGATTCTGGGCGAATAAGCACCTAACAGGGCGCGGGTGGAAAGCCCGCGCCTTGTTGCATGTCGGGGAGGGACATGATGATTGCAAAAACGCTTCAGGACATGTTCAGAAGGTATCGCCGACCTGGCGACATCATCTTTGCCGTCTTTTTCCTTGCCTTCTCGTTGTTCCTCCTCAGCCAGTTGGGCACCGAGACAAAGTTGGTAAAGCGCACCAAGTGGTTTGCGCAGCCGTCGCTGTGGCCGACCATCGCCATATGGGGCATGGTGATTTTCAGCGCCCTGCATCTGATCGGCTCAGCCGTTTCCCCCCGTATTCCCGGGCGCTGGAGAGAGCTTACTTTCTGGCTCATGTCTCTTGAATATGTTGTCTATTTCCTGATCTACGTGGTGGCCGTGCCGTGGCTGGGGTACTTGCCCTCGACCATGCTGTTCGCCGCTTTTCTGGCCGCGCGCACCGGTTTTCGAACGCCCGGCACAATCGGGATTTCACTGCTGTTCGGCGCCAGCGTCGCCATTCTTTTCAGAGCATTTCTTCAGGTGAATATCCCGGCAGGTCGGGTTTACGAGTTCCTTCCGGACTCCGTCCGCGTCTTTGCCCTGACCTATCTGTGAGGCCGCTATGGACAATCTGATTTCCGGCTTTGCAATTCTGGCCCAATGGCAGGTTTTGATCGCACTGCTCATCGGGTCTGTTGGCGGAGTCATCATCGGCGCACTGCCCGGCGTCGGGGCGGCTGTCGCCATCGCCATTCTGCTGCCTGCTACGTTCGCCTTCGAGCCTATTGTTGGTCTGACCCTGCTGCTGGGTATCTACGGCTCATCGATGTACGGCGGCGCAATCCCTGCAATTCTGATCAACACGCCGGGCACGGCAGTGAATGCGCTGACAACCTATGACGGTTATCCAATGACAAAGCGGGGCGAGGGCCATCGCGCGCTGTCGCTGGCTTATTCCGCGTCGTTCTTTGGCGGCATCTTCTCGATCCTCTGCCTGATCATCCTGTCCCCGGTTCTGGCATGGGTCGCCCCGCATTTCGGCAGCCGCGAGATCTTTCTGGCCGCGTTTCTGGGCATCCTTCTGGTGATCCTGGCCCATCGTGGCCAGACATTTTCGGCGGCAATGCTGGCCTTCTTCGGCATCTTCCTGAACACGGTCGGGCTGGAGCCCGTCAAATACACAAAGCGTTTTACGTTTGACCAAAGCTGGTTGTCTTCGGGGATCGACCTTATTGTCGTTGTGCTGGGTTTGTTTGCCATCAGCCAGGCGCTATTGCTTCTGGTCGACAAGGAACACGCGCCCGGTGAGGCGCACGTTCGAGGCAACATCTTCGCCGGCCTCAAAGAACTGTTGGGCATCAAGCGCATCGCGACGGTGTCGTCTTCGTTAGGTGTCCTGATGGGCATGATTCCCGGAACAGGCGAATTCACTTCGCAATTCCTGTCCTACACCTATGCGCAGAAAAGCTCGAAGACTCCGGAAGCTTTCGGCAATGGCTCTCCCGAAGGTCTGGTTGCCTCTGAGGCTGCTAACAATGCGGTCCCAGGTGCCGCAATGATCCCCTTGCTGGCGTTGGGTATCCCGGGTGAGGCGCTGACGGCGATGATGCTGTCGGTCTTTTATGTCCACAACGTGGTCCCCGGGCCGCAACTGTTTGCCGAGCAGATGGATTTTGTTCTGGCTCTGTACATGTCGCTGATCCTGCTGAACGTGATCGTTCTGGTCTTTCTGTTGTTCTCGACAAATCTGCTGCTGAAGATAATTCAGATCCCGACCCGGTTCCTGGGCATCATGATCCTGACTTTGTCTTTTGTCGGGGTGTTCAGTCTGCGCAATTCAGTCACCGACTGCGCCATTGCGGCAGGGTTCGGAGTGTTTGGTCTGATCCTCAAACGTCTGAACCTGCCGATCGTGCCGATCATTCTGGGCATGGTTCTGGGCGGCATCATGGAGGTCAAGCTGCGCAGCGCCATGGCGCGGGTCAAAACGCCGCTCGATTTCATTGACAGGCCAATCGCAGCGATCCTGTTCATCATGATCCTGGGCGTCATTCTGCTGCATATCCGCACGCTGGTGAAGGAACACAAGGAACGGATCAAACCGCAGCCGATTGGCGACGAAGGCTCGACACAGCAAGGATAACCCTCATGGACCAGACCTCGATTGATGCGCTGCGCGCGCAGGAAATCTCCCCTCGTGGTCATTTCATCAATGGTGCCTATCAGGCCGCAGAGAACGGCGCGCAGCACGAAGTGTTGTCGCCCATCGACGGTCAGCCCCTGGCACGCATTGCCGAGGGAACGCTATCGGACGTTGACACGGCGGTGCACGCCGCGCGCCTGGCGTTCGAAGATGGCCGCTGGTCCCGTATGTCGCCTGCCGGCCGCAAGAAAGTGCTGCTGAAGCTGGCCGATCTCATCGAAAGCCACGCACTCGAGATCGCCGTTATGGGCGTGCGGGACAACGGAACCGAGATAAACATGGCCTATAAGGCCGAGGCGCTCTCGGCCACCGGCACCTTTCGCTATTACGCCGAGGCGATAGACAAGGTTTACGGTCAGGTCGCCCCGACCGGACATGACGTGCTGGGACTGATCCATCACGCTCCGGTGGGTGTCGTGTGTGCAATTGTGCCTTGGAACTTTCCGCTGATGATCGGAAGCTGGAAGATCGCACCTGCTCTGGCTGCGGGCAATTCCATTGTTCTGAAACCGGCAGAGAGCGCCTCTCTCAGCCTGCTGAAAATCGCCGAACTTGCGTCTGCGGCAGGCGTTCCGGACGGCGTGTTCAACGTTGTTACGGGGCGCGGATCAGTCGTGGGCGAGGCGCTGGCGCTGTCGATGGACGTGGACATCATGGTGTTCACAGGATCAGGCGCAACAGGCCGCCGTCTGCTGGAATATTCCGCACGGTCGAACTTGAAACGCTGCTATCTGGAACTTGGCGGAAAATCCGCCAACATCGTCTTCAACGATGCCCCCGATCTGGCCGAGGCCGCGAAGGTTTCGGCAGCGGGTATCTTCCGCAACTCGGGACAGGTCTGCGTTGCGGGGTCTCGCCTGCTGGTGCAGGAAGACATCTATGAAGACTTCGTGGCCGAAATCTCGCGCCACGCCGAGAGTTTCCGCGTGGGTGATCCGCTGGATCTGAACAGCCAGATCGGCGCCGTTCACAGCCTGCCCGAGTTGGAAGCCAATCTGGACTTCGTCACCAGGGCCGAAGCTGAAGGTGCCGAACGCCGCACCGGCGGTCACCGTATCCTGACCGAATCCGGCGGCTACTATATGGCGCCGACGGTGATGGCGGGTGTGAAAGAGACCGATAGCCTGTTTCAGAACGAAGTATTCGGCCCGGTTCTTGCGGTGACACCCTTCAAGGACGAGGAAGAAGCGATCCGCCTGGCCAATGCCACTGTATACGGGCTTGCTGGAGGCGTATGGACGTCAAACCTCAGCCGGGCGCACCGCATGGTGGCAGGCGTGCGGGCGGGTGTCGTGCATGTGAACACTTATGGCGGTTCCGATCTGACGGTGCCGCTGGGCGGGATACGTCAATCGGGCAACGGGCACGACAAATCACTGCACGCGCTTGAAAAATATGTGGACTTGAAAACAGCCTGGATAAAGCTCTGAAATGTTGTCTGAACAATCCGCAGAACTGATCGAACGCAGAACCAGGCTGCTGGGTCCCAACGTCTCGACCTTTTATGACGAGCCTGTTCATTTTGTGAAAGGCGAAGGCGTCTGGCTGTGGGACGCCGAAGGGCGCAGATACCTGGACTGCTACAACAACGTTCCACATGTGGGCCACTGCAACCCGCGCGTGGTCGAGGCGATCTGCCGACAGGCAAGTACGCTCAATACACACACGCGATACCTGCATGACGGGATCTTGGATTATGTAGAAAGGCTGACCGGGACAATGGATGTCTCGCTGGACACGGCGATCCTGACCTGCACCGGATCCGAGGCCAATGACATCGCCCTGCGCATGGCCGAGGGCATGACTGGCAGGCGCGGCATCATCGCAACCGATGCGACCTATCACGGCAACACCTCGCTGGTCAGTCAGTTGAGCAAATCGAACATCCCCGCCGTGGGTTTTGGGCTGGGCCAGTATTTCCGCTTTGTCGAAGCGCCCGACAGCTTTCGCAACCCGGACCCGGACGGCACCAGGTTCGCGGATGCGGTGGCCGAACAAATCGCCGAACATAAGAAGTCCGGTCTTGGGTTTGCGGCCCTGATTGTCTGCCCGTATTTCCTGAACGAAGGGTTCCCGGACCATCCCGATGGCTGGCTGAAACCCGCCGCCGATATTGTCCGCAAGGCCGGCGGGCTGCTGATTTGCGACGAGGTGCAATCCGGTTTTGGCCGCACCGGCACCCATATGTGGGCGCATCAGAAAATGGGCGCGGTGCCGGATATCATGACACTTGGCAAGCCGATGGCCAATGGTCACCCGGTGGGTGGTGTCGTCACACGCACCGAAATACTGACCAAATTCCGCAAGGGCTATCGCTATTTCAATACGTTTGGCGGCAACCCGGTCTCGTGCGCAGCGGCCATGGCCGTGCTGGAAGAGATTGAAGACAAGCAATTGCTGGAAAATGCCAGAACGGTCGGGAAACACGCCCGATCGCGCATGAGGGCTTTGGCCCGGAAGTATGATTTCATCGGCGACGTGCGCGGCTCGGGCCTGATCTTCGGAGCGGAGATGGTGCTGGATCGGGACAGCAAGGAACCGGCCAGCGCCTTCACCGACCGGGTGATCAACGAAATGCGGCAGCGTGGGATCATTCATTCCAAGCTGGGGCGTCACAAGAACACTCTGAAAATCCGCCCGCCGATGCCTTTCTCGGTCGAGAATGCCGACTTGCTGTTTGAAACGCTGGATGAAGTTCTGGCCGAAACACCGATTTGCTCATGATAGACGCGGCAGAAAAGGCACTGGCGCTATGGGGGTTTCAAGACGCAGTTTGCACGTTGGCAGCGGCCCGCGAAAACCACGTTTATCAGGTACAGCTGGATGGGCGCAGCTTTGCGCTGCGATTGCATCGTCCCGGCTATCGCACAGATGCCGAACTGTGGTCGGAACTGGAATGGATGGGTGTGTTGGCCGCAGAACATGTCGGGGTACCTGAACCCATTGCCAGCAACCGGGGCAACTTTCTCGAGGTCATTGAGAACATGCAAATCGATGTTCTGACCTGGTTGCCGGGGCGGCCACTGGGGTCCACTACAACCGGGATCGATCACGAAGACCGCATCGGCCTTTTCCATTCCTTGGGCCGGGAAATGGCCCGCCTGCACTCCATCAGCGACGAGTGGGAGCGCCCTGCAGGGTTTTCGCGCTGGTCCTGGGACCGACCGGGATTGGTCGGCCAGGAACCCGTTTGGGGCCGGTTCTGGGAAAACCCGACGCTTGGCGATGACGATCGTGCGCTGTTCACGCGCTTCCGTGAAACGGCAGAGCGGGATTTGAAACGCATTGAATCGGAACTGGACTATGGCCTGATCCATGCGGATCTGGTCCGTGAGAACGTAATGATTGCGAATGATCAGGTCTCATTGATCGATTTTGACGATTCCGGCTTCGGTTTTCGCCTTTTTGACATCGCCACCAGTTTGATCAAAAACCTCGCGGAACCCGATTATGATCGACTGCAGGCTGCGCTTTTGGCCGGATACCGATCACAGCGTCCGATTGACACCAACCATCTTGATCTGTTTCTGGCATTGAGATCGGCAACTTATGTAGGCTGGGTTTCGACCCGGTTGCACGAAGATGGCTCAGAAGATCGGAACAGCCGATTTGTGGAAAACACCAGAAAACTGGCGCGCCGATACCTCAGGTAAAACGGTTGACATGGAGCCTCAGTTTCGAGGTCGTCCACGCTCGCCAGCCGACTCCCAACTTTGAAGTGGCACCGCAAAATTCAGGCCTTACCCACGTTCGGGTTCCTGTTTCATTTAGGCTTCGGATTGGACCGTCCCGTATAGGTCGTAATGACGCGGCTTAATCACGCCATTTAGGCAACGGACCCTGCATGTCGCGGTAGCCTCACAGCCCAAGTCGGCATAGAGAGGTTAAGAATAGAAAACGCATAGCGTTAACGCCGCTTTCAGGAGATCAAAAATGGCGAGTGAGGAAAAGGACCAGCGGCTTTTGAAGCGCGGCATCGAGGACACTCTGGTTACCGATTTCGCAACCAAGCACCGCAGCAGCTATGGAGACTTTTTGGAACTCAAGACCCTGCTGAGCATTCAGAAGACCTTTCAGGACCCTGCGGAACCGGATGAGCTGTTGTTTGTGATCATTCACCAAGTCAGCGAGCTTTGGCTGAAACTGATGCATCACCAACTTGTGGAAGTCCGGCGTTTTCTGCGCCAAGACGCCTTTGGCCCCGCTCTCAAGAACATTGATCGGATCAAGGCAATCCAGCGTCAGCTGATTGCGGCCTGGGAAACGCTGCTGACCATGACCCCGGCAGACTACATGACGTTCCGCGATGCGCTGGGAAGTTCATCGGGTTTCCAGAGTTATGGCTATCGCCAGATCGAGTTCATTCTGGGCAACAAGGACACCTCGACGCTCAAGGTTCATGCACACGACCCCGAGGTAATGGAGGAGTTGACCGCAGCGTTGACCAAGCCGTCTTTGTACGACGAGGTCATCATGATGCTGGCGCGAAAGGGCTTCGATGTTCCGCAGGACCTTGTCGAACGTGATTTTTCCCAACCATATGCGGGTGATCCGCGCATCGTAAACATCTGGGTCGAAGTTTACAGGAACAAAGACAAGTATTGGGACTTGTATGCCCTGGCTGAAAAGCTGATGGATGTGGAAACACTGTTCCAAAGATGGCGCTTTGACCACGCAACAGCCGTTGAGCGGGTCATCGGAATGCAACCGGGAACAGGCGGGTCCAGCGGTGTCGCCTTCCTGAAAAAGGCGCTGGAGCTCAAGTTCTTCCACGACTTGTACGACATGCGTTCCGAGCTTTTCTATGCGGGCGGAGAAAAGAAGTGACCTATCGCGGGTTTTCCCCGGACGAGCTGGAAAGACAATACTCTCCAAGTGTCATGGTTGGCGGAGATATCTCTCATTATCTGGCGGCCTACGCGGATATGAGTGCAGCCGCACGTGTCGAGCTGGAAGTGCTGGAAAACCTGAAATACGGGAACCTCAAGTCCAATATTTTGGATTTCTTTCCCGCAAGCGAAGCCAACGCGCCGCTGCACGTTTTCGTCCACGGCGGGTATTGGCAGGCGCTCAGCCAGCGTGAGTCAGCTTTGGTCGCGAAGCCGCTGGTTCGCGCGGGTCAGGCCTTTGCAACACTGAATTATACACTGGCCCCCAAAGCGCGTCTGGACGAGATGATCACGGAATGCGGCCGGGCGCTGTTGTGGCTTGCAGAAAGGGCCGAGAAACTGGGGTTTGACCCCGGCCGGATCACTTTGTCCGGCCACAGTGCCGGGGCGCATTTGGCAGCAATGGCACTGAACCGCTTTGGCGAAGACCTGAAGCAGGCGGGTTTGATGATCGGAGACCTGGTTCTGATCAGTGGCATTTATGATCTGGAGCCGATCGCGCAGACATCGGTCAACAACCCCCTGCAGTTGACCGACGACGATATCCTCAGCCTCTCACCGATCCATCACCTGCCACCAGCGGATGTTCGCACCCGCGTCACAGTCGCCGAACGTGATACACGCGAATTTATCCGGCAAAGCCGGGATTTTTCTGCGCTACTGCGCAAGGCCGGTCGGGATGTATCATTTGACGTGCAAAAGGGGATGCACCATTTCGATATTATTATGCATCCAAACAGCTTCTTCCCGGCACCCAGAACTCAGGTATAGCAGCAGGATAAAAGCATCTTTAGTCTCATAGACACCCACTGCCGGGACCCGTGAATTGCGTGGCAGCCCTTCGGGCATGTCCTCGCCAAACATCCGTTCCAGCACGTTTTCGTAGCGGTTTTCCAACAATATGACGGTGCCGAAAGGCGAAGCAATACGTTGTGACACGGTTGACTCTCCCGGCGTTGGTTTGGTTGGCGAGATGGGAATACGCACGTCTTTGCGGCCTTCCAGCTCGTCGGTTGGATAGTCTTCTTTCAGCCGCTTTGTCAGCGACATGGTCATCAGGACCAGTACCACCATCAGTGGCAGCGAAAGCATCTGTGCACGTGCTGCACCGCCCCGAAATTGACAAGCGTAAGATCATATTGTGCGTCCGACAGATCGGGTCTCAGTCCGAGGACAGCCACCGCGACCAGTAGGATTGAACTCAAGAACAATTTTCGTGCCTTGTGAACCGGCAATTCACGTCAGTTCCTCCGGCGGATCAAAGACCACATTGGGACCTAAGCCTGACTGAAAACCGAAACCTAAGATTGAAGTCGAGTTGTCCAGAAACGCTCAGGGTCTGGATTGACAGGCGTTACAGCACATAAAGGCTGATACCCGAAACATTTAAGGGCATCTGTGTGCAGAACATTGGAAACTGGATCAGGAATAATGCTTGTTCCTGGACATCCTGCCAATCCCCGGATTCATGCTGTTCGTGGGATCCACAGATTTGTAAAAATCAGCCAGATCGGGTTTGGCGGGGTACAGATGGCCAACATTGTGCTCGGCCGGGTATTCGGCGCCGCGGCGGTCGAGGATCTTAAGCATCTCGGCTTTGATCGCCTTGGGATCAGCACCTTTCTTCACAATATAGTCCTGGTGCAGAACGTGGCACATGAAGTGACCATAATACAGCTTGCCCACAAGTTGCTTTGCCAGTTCCGGCGGCAACTTCTCGAACCAGTCGGTGTCATTGCGGCGTAACGCTATGTCGAGCGCAATGATGTCTTCAACTTCATGCGCATGTACCTTCATGTAACGAACGGCGGCGCCAGCCGCTGCAAAACGGTGCAAACCCGCGATTTTCGCTTCACGCGGATCACACTCGAAGTAGTCCAGCTTTTTCTTGCCCGCCATATCGCTGAGCAAGGCACGGGCCTCGTCGATACCGCCGTCGCGCATTTTCAGGATCAAGTGGTGCGGGTATCGCTTGCGAAACCCGCGCATCCGCTGCGGAAGGATATCAGGCCAAAACCGCATCGCAAACTGCATGACTCGGTCAGTGAAGTTTGTCAGACCGGGAATATCTTCAAGCCGCGCATCTACCGCGCCCTTGATGGCAAAGAAAGTCGGCAGCCGGTCCGTTCCCAGCTTGTCGATCATTACCATGGTATCCTTGCCGTATCGGTCCGAGATATCGAAAACCTCCTGGTGCATGTATTCAGCGCTGACCGGCAAGGTCTTGAATGTCGACAGGATGCAGCGGCGCAATTCGGTCAGGGCATCGGTGTCCTCAGCGCCAACATAGAACGTGCGCTCATTTTCGTTCTTCGGGTAGGTGTCCAGCCGGACTGCAAAGACAGCCAGTTTCCCGGCGCAACCGGACGCTTCGTAGAGCCGCGATTTATCGGCATTGAAGCGCGCCGGTGTATCCGCGTCGACATTCCTTACGCGCCTGCCATAGTCTGTGTCCGAGGCTTTTCGGTTGTCGGTTTCAGTATCGCCCGGCCCGAAGTCGCCCTGTTGCAAGCGGGTCAGAATTTCTTCGACCGTGTCGCCCAGGTGGATGCCCAGATGATTGACCAACTCCAGCTTTCCATCCTGCGTAATACGCGCATATAGCGACAGTTCAGTATAGGATGGCCCACGTTCGACCAGCGACCCACCCGAGTTGTTGCACACGCCCCCGACAACCGACGCCCCGATACAGGACGAACCGATCACCGAATGTGGCTGCCGCCCGATCGGGTCTAGCAACTTTTCCAGTGCGAAAAGGGTCGAGCCAGGCAAACTGATAACCTGTTTGCCTTCGTTTATCAGATGCAGGCCGTTCATCCGGCGGGTGTTGATCAGCACCACATCGCGATCATAGCACCCCTTTGGTGTGGAGCCTTCGGTCAGTCCGGTGTTGGCCGCCTGCATGATGACGATTTTGTCCGCCTCAACACAGGCCTCAAGCACCTTCCATTGTTCCAGCAACGTGGCGGGCCGCACCACCGCCAGCGCGTCCCCTTCCCCCGATCTGAATCCCCGGCGAAAACGGCGGGTGTTGCGGGCAGTTGTCAGCACATGACGCCGCCCGCAAATGGCCTGAAAGCGCTTGATCAGATCGGTATCGGTCATCCGGAACTCCTCAGTACGCCACCGAAGGCAGCCACGTGGCCAGTTGCGGCCAGAGGAACACGAAGAACAAGCCGGTCAACTGCAGGATCACAAAAGGAACGATGCCTTTGTAAATGTCGGTCAACTTGATTTCAGGCGGGCACACGCCTTTCAGGTAGAACAGTGCAAACCCCACGGGCGGCGTCAGGAACGAGGTTTGCAACGTGACCGCGACAAGGATCACAAACCATACCAGCGCCGGTTCGTCGATGACGCCAAAGCCTTCGATATCCAGACCCAGCCCGTTCACAATGGGGCGCATCAGGGGCAGAACGATCAGGGTGATCTCGATCCAATCCAGAACAAAGCCCAGAAGAAAAACGATGAACAGGATCATGAAGACAGTGCCGTTGGGGCCAAGACCCGTGCCGTGGATCATGTCTTCGATCAGTGCATCGCCACCCAGTTCCCGCAGGACATAGGAAAACACCGTCGCACCCAGGAAGATCGCAAAGATATAAGCGGTGGTGTTGAACGTAGCTTTCAGAACATTGATCAGTTTTGCCAGCGTCAGTTTGCGATATCCCAGCGCCAGCAGGGTCGCGCCCAATGCGCCCACGCCCGAGGCTTCGGTCGGTGTGGTCAGGCCCGCAAAGATTGAACCCAGAACGGCAAGGATCAGGGCAAGGGTCGGCAGTACAGCAATCAGCACATCCTTGACCGCCGCCCAATCGGGACGAGTGGCCCCTTCGGGCACTGGAGCGACTTCGCGTTTGATCAAGGCGATCACAAAGATATAAGTCAAATACAATACTCCGATGATCACCCCGGGGAACACCGCGGCCATGAACAGGTCGCCAACTGACAGGGCCATCTGGTCCGCCATGATCACCAGCATGATCGAGGGCGGGATCAGGATACCCAGCGTGCCTGATGCGCTAACCACACCGGCGGCCAGAGAGGGGCTGTATTTCTGCTCTATCATCGACGGCAGAGACAACACACCCAGCAAAACTACAGAGGCACCGATGATGCCTGTTGAGGCGGCAAGAATGATACCAATCATCGTCACCGTGATCGCCAGCCCGCCGCGCACCGTGCCGAACAGGCGCTGCATCGAAGACATCAGCCGCTCGGCCACGCCGGATTCGTCCAGCATCAGGCCCATGAAAATGAACATCGGCAAGGCCACCAGAACCGCGTTCGACATCGTGGCGTAGACACGGTTTACCACGGCGCCCAGCGTCAGATAATCCAGTCCGGTCAGAGTTTCCTCCAGACCTGTCCAATTCATCATTCCGTTGTCGAACAGATAGGCCAGTCCGCAATACGCGACCCCGACGCCAGCCAGCGTCCATGCCACCGGGAAACCGGTGAACAACAGCGCGATGAAGGTCAGGAACATGGCGATGACCAGCTTTTCCTCGGTCGTCTCAACCAGGAAGGTCAACGCGGTCGCCACGACGGCGAAGCCCAAGAGCGCCCAGATGATCAGGCGCAGGCCCTTGCCCTGACGCTCTTCATCCAAATTCATGAACAGAGCGTGGATGTCGTGGATAAGCCGCGCGCCCGCTGCCAGAGCCAGCAGAATGAAACTGGCCGGGATCACGCCCTTCAAGGCCCAACGCGCAGGCAGACCAGTCGGGCTGTCCGACGACTCGTTTACACGCCAGCTTTCATAGAAATAGTCATAGCCCTGATCGATCATGAGCCAGATGAACGGCACCAGCAGCGTGAAGATCCCGATGATCTCGATAATCCGGCGGGCACGCTGGCTGAGTTGCATGTGCAGCAGGTCCACGCGCACATGGCTGTCCGTGACCAGCGCATAAGAGATGCCGATCATCGTGACCAGACCGTAAAAATGCCACTGGATTTCATCCAGCTTCGGGTAGTTCTGGTTCAGCAGATAGCGCAGGGCTACCTGCGAAACGATGGCGGCAACAAGCAACAGGTTGGCCCACATGACCACGTGACCCACGGTCTTGACCACATCGTCAACGGCGACTGCCAGTTTCTGACGGTCAGGCTCATCGTGTTCAAGAATGTCCTCGTAGATTTCGATCGGGTCGTGACGTGTCCGCTTGGTCTCAGCCATGGTCTCCTCCTAAAGATGCAGGCTTCGGGGCGGGAATACGCCCGTATCAGTTTGGAAATGACGAAGGTCGGGAAAGGTGGGGGCGGCGAAATAAGCCGCCCCCAGGGAGGCGCAAGTGCTCAGGTCACTTGCGAGGGAGGAACGCGTTTTCTTTCCATACGGCATAGCCATCCCGGAATTCGTTCATATCGGTCAGAACCTTGTTGAAGAATTCGTCATTGGCGGCCTGTTCGGCGGCAACCTCTTCCCAGGTGGTGCGGAAGGTGGCCAGCATCTCGTCATTCCACTGTTTGATCTGCACGTCGTTGTTTTCGACGTTGTCGATCAGTGCTGCGTGCTGGATCGCCTCGCCTTCGGCAAAACTGTCCGCCATCGAAGCCTTACATGCGTTTTCGATGATCGCTTTGTGCTGATCGCTTGCCTCGCTCCACACATCCTTGTTGATCATCAGTTCGAACACGGTCGCCTGCTGGTGCCAGCCGGGGAAGTAGTTGTACTTGACCAGTTTGTGGAACCCCAGACGCGCATCGATGGCAGGCATCGAGAATTCAGTCGCGTCAATCGCGCCTTTTTCAAGAGCCGGGAAGATCTCACCACCAGGCAGCAGCGACGTGGCAACGCCCAGCTTCTGCATGACTTCACCGCCCAGGCCGAAGAAGCGCATCTTCAGGCCATTCAGGTCTTCGGGGCTGTTGATTTCATTTGCGAACCAGCCCGAGGTTTCCGGTGCAATGATCGCGCAGGGGATGACATGGACGTTGAATCCGGCCTGATCATACATCTCCTGATACAGGCTCAGCCCGTTGCCATAGTAAAGCCATGCCATGTATTCGCCGGCTTCCGGGCCGAAAGGCACGGCCGAGAACAGCGGAGCGGCGGGGATTTTGCCAGCCCAGTACCCGGCCGTGGTGTAGCCCGAATTGATCTTACCCGAGGATACGGCGTCCAGAATTTCAAACGGCGGAACCAGCTTTCCCGGCTCATAAACTTTCATTTTCAAAGTGCCGCCGGACATCAGGTCCAGTTGCTCGGCCACGCGCGGGATCGGCGAGCCAAGGCCCGGAAGCGCCGTGGAAAACGCAATCGGGGTTTTCAGCAACATCTTGTCAGCGGCCTGAACGGCGGGTGCGGCCAGAAGCGAGGCCGCAACGGCGAGCGAGGTCAGGGTGGTTTTCATGTGTACTCCTCCAAAGTGCAGGTCAGCCATCAGATCTGACCGGTCTCACCGCAGTGGCGGTATATGAGGTAAATATTGTTGACCACTTTATTCAGTCAACAATTTTATTTACCTCTTGACGCCACATTCTTGGTTTTCGAGCTCAGGCGATCATTCGCTTTCGAAAGGTCGAAATTGGCCCAAGATTCTCATTATTCAAATTTTACAGATATATATACTGTTTCCACCCATCCGTATTTTTGGGTATTTTTCCTTGCATTACAGACGTTCAGTGGTAAATTTTAAAGACAACTAGATTTTTGTGATTTCCGGCAAGCGAGGAAAAGAATTGAGCACCAGCGGGCCTTTTGAACCTGTCGGCCACGAATCAATCGCCGACGCGGTGGTCGAACAAATCGAGACGATGATCGTCGATGGCATCCTCAAGGAAGGGCGCAGATTACCATCGGAACGGGATCTTGCAGAAGCGATGGGCGTATCGCGCCCAAAACTGCGTGAAGCGTTGCAAACTCTGGAGCAACAGGGGCTGGTAACTGTCCGTCACGGCGAAGGGACATTTATCGCGCCTCTGACTGGGCGGGCTATGTCGCCCGCACTGCTGTCGCTTTACGCCCGCCATGGCGGCGCATTTTATGACTATCTTGAGTACCGACGCGAACAGGAAGCCTTTGCCAGCCGGCTTGCGGCGCAGCGCGCGACACAATCCGACAAGGAACGCATCTCGGACATTATCGCGGAAATGCAGAAAGCCTGGGAGGAAGATGATACCGACGCCAGCCAGGAAGCTGATTTTCGCCTGCACACCGCCGTGGTCGACGCCAGCCAGAACACGACCCTTATTCATATGATGGCCTCGATCTACGATCTGACGCGCCAGGGCGTATTCTACAATCGAAGGTTCTTGCGCACGATGGACGGGACCGGAGAAGTGCTGTTGCAACAGCACAAGGACATTGCGCAGGCTATTGTGGATGGCGACCCGGACAGGGCCGAGGCCGCCGCGCGAAACCATATGGACTTTGTGGAAACTTCGTTTCGGACAGGGCAGGAACAACAGGCCCGGGAAATCAGGGCCGCGAAGCGCCGTCAGTTTTCCAACTGAGCCTGCCAGTGGAGAGCGGATATGGTTGAATTCGAGCAGCAACGCCAATCAGTAATCAAAACCTGTTTGCGACTAGCCGGTGAAGGGTATCTTGCGGGTACCGGTGGCAATGCCTCCTTGCGTCTGAGTGATGAGCTATTTGCCATCACACCGTCCGCTACGGAATATCCGTCGCTGACACCTGAAGACATCGGGGTGCTGAGGCTGGATACTTTGGAACAAGTGGATGGTACCAAACCGGCCTCCATTGAAAAAGCAATGCACGCGCAATTGCACCATGCATTTCCCGGCCGCCGGGCCTGCATTCACACGCATCAACCGGTGGCAAGTGCCGTTGCACTGCTGCATCAGCGACTTGAGTGGCCAGAAGGCACGGACACGGAACTGAACGGGGATCACGTCGGGCTTGCGGAATATCAGTTCTCTGGCACCAAAAAACTGGTCAACGCTCTGAAACAGGCTTTGCGCCCGAATGTGTTCTGTTACCTACTTGCCAGCCATGGTGTCATCGCTTCGGCCGCATCTCTGGAAAAAGGCGCGGAATTGGTGGCTGCGATCGAATTTGCCGCCGCGCAATACCTTGCTGCCTTGATCCGCAACTCCAATGAATTGCCTGATATGACTCGTCAGTTGGTATCTGAAACGCTGAGCATGGTCCACGAACAAGGGCTCACGTCATGACCAGCAATGAGGGCGTCGAACATCAATTGCAGTTGGCTGCATCTCGGTTGGCGGGCAAAGGCTTGCTGCAATCCGGCGACATGATGTCGATGCGGATGCCTGACGAGAATGCGACGGTCAGCGTACATGCGGACGGCTCGTTCAGTCGTAGCGAAATCGAAGCATCCGGAACCACGCATGCGCGTATCTACGCGGCGCGTCCCGATGTCGGCGCGGTGTTGCAGTTCGATCTTATCTGGACCCGCGCCATGCATGAAATGCGCGCCTCAATGCCCTCAGTTTTCGATGAACAGATGATCCGATTGGGACGCTATGTTCCCTGTCTCGGCATCTCAAGCGACGATGACCTTCTGATCCCTGCCATCGAAGGACAAAACAACGCCTTGGTCTGCAACGATACTACGTTTTGCTTCGGAACAGGCCTGGAAAGGTTGTTGCTGAACGCCGAGTTGCTGGAAAAATGCGCTAAAGCCTTTGTGCTGGCCCGGGCTTCGGGCCAGCCGGTGCACGAAATTCCCATCGCAGAGCAAGACATGGCCGCAGACCGCCTGAAGAACGAAGAAGACGCCGCAGCCGCGCGACACCGTCAAGGGCTCTATTCCATTCTGACCAAAGGCTACTGAACCACCGGCGCCCGCCAGCAAAGGTGAGGGTTTCAACCTTGTTGTTTTTGACCATCTTATCGTCCACCTCCAGTGGCCAACCAGTTGGCGCCGGAACAACGGGCCGCAAAACCTCTTTGAAATTCAGCGCCCGTTTTTGTATTTTGGATACAAAGCCACCCAAGCTCGAGATCACTCAATGCCCAACACGCGCGCAATTTCAAGACAAAGCCTGCCGGATGTCATCACCAACGACTTGCGCGAAAGAATACTGAACGGGGAAATGGCCGAGGGTGAAGCCATCAGGCAGGAAGCGCTGGCGGAAGAATACGACGTATCCCGCATGCCAATTCGCGAAGCACTGAAACGGTTGGATGCCGAAGGGTTGGTGCAGTTGACCAACAACCGGGGCGCATCCGTCACAACGCACTCCCTGTCCGAGATCGGTGAAATCTTCGACCTGCGCGTTTTGATGGAGGTCGATTTGTTCAAGCGCGCAATTCCACATATGACCGACGCTGATTTTTCAAAATGCGAAAAACTGCTGGATGAGATGGAAAAGTCTTATGACGCTTATGATGTCGGGCGGTGGGGCAGACTGAACTATCAATATCATATGGCCCTTTACGCCGCCGCGGGGCGTGGGTTGACGAACGAAATTCTGCAACGGGTCAATCGTCAGTCAGACCGTTATGTCCGGCTGCATCTGAGCGTCATGAAACAGCGCGAGCCCGCCAAAAAGGACCATCAGCAGCTGTTGTCTCTGGCACGCGAAGGTCGTGTAGACGAAGCATGCGATCTGCTGACCAGACACATTCAGCGCACCAAGGATCAACTGTTGGAAATGGTCGTCGCCACTCGTGCAGCCGAAGACCGCTGACAGATCAGGACAACGGATAAAGGCAGGCGACCTGATGGTCGGTACCGCGCAGATCCGGTGGAGCCGCTCGGCACCGGTCAGTTGCCAGCCAGCATCGCTGGGCAAATGCGCAACCTTTTGGAACGTTCATCGGCGATGGCAGTTCCCCCTCCAGCTTGATTCTTTCCTTGCGGGCATCCGGATCGGCCCGGGGTGTCGTGGACAACAGCGCCTTGGAATAGGGATGACGCGGGGCGGCGAACAGTTGCTCTTTGGGGGCTTTTTCCACTGCGCGGCCCAGATACATGACAATCACGTCATCAGCAAAATGCCTGACAACCGAAAGGTCGTGAGAAATGAACAGGTAAGCCAGGTTCAGCCTCTCCTGCAAATCCACCAGAAGGTTCAGGATTTGCGACTGAATGGAAACGTCCAGTGCCGAAACCGGCTCATCCAACACCAGAACCTTGGGGTTCAGCATCAATGCGCGGGCAATGGCGATCCGCTGACGCTGACCACCCGAGAACATGTGAGGATAACGGTCATAGTGCTCTGGTCGCAGGCCAACCATCTCGATCATTTTTCGCGCGCTGGCTTCGCGATCCGCAGCGGACATATCGGGTCGGTTGATGATCAATGGCTCCTGAAGGATCTGACCGATCCTCTGACGCGGGTTCAAGGAGCCGTATGGATCCTGAAACACGATCTGCACCATTTCGCGCATTTGCGCCCATTTCGACGGTGTTATGTCGATTCCATCAATTGTCAGACTTCCCGAAGTCGGCTCTTCGATCATCGTTACCAGCCGGGCCAGAGTTGACTTGCCGCATCCCGATTCGCCGACAACGGCCAGTGTTTTTCCGGGTTTCAGATCAAAATCGACCCCAGACAAGGCTTTGACCGTAGCCGGTCTGGACAGCAGCCCGCCCTTGACGGTGTAGAACCGCGCAAGCGCGGTCGCCTGTACGATAGGTGCAGTCATGCGATTTCTCCGGCTGCAATCTTTTCGACGTGATGGCATCGCGCCTTACCGAAGGCGTCACTATGCGGTGTCGGGGGAGTCTGGACACAGGTTTCGTCGGCGAAACGGCATCGCGGGCCGAACAGGCAACCCTTGGGCCGGTCGAACTGCCCCGGCACCACGCCGGGAATTGTTGGCAGCGTCTTGGACGTCGCCCGTTCAGGCAGAGCGCTCAGCAAAGCCGAAGTGTAGGGGTGGCGCGGCGTGCGGAACAGATCGCCCACCGGCTGTTCTTCGACCTTCTGCCCGGCATATTGAACCTGAACCCGCTCGGCGGTTTCTGCCACCACACCCATGTCGTGGGTGATCAGGACCAGCCCCATGTCCTGCTCGTCCCGCAACCGGACCAGCAGATCGAGGATCTGCGCCTGAATGGTCACGTCCAGCGCCGTGGTCGGCTCATCCGCGATCAGAAGCTTGGGCTTACAGGCGATGGCCATGGCGATCATGACCCGCTGATTCATACCACCGGACATCTGGTGCGGAAACGTGTTCAGACGGCTGGCCGCAGCGGGAATACCCACCTGATCGAACAGTTCGATCGCGCGTTCGTGCCGTTCCTTGCGATTCAGTCCAAGATGGATGCGCAGCGCTTCTTTGATCTGGAAGCCGACCGTGAAACAAGGATTCAGCGATGACATTGGCTCCTGAAAGATCATCGCCATATCCTTGCCGATGATCTTGCGCCGTTCGCGGGCCGAAATACCGACAAGATCGCGTCCTTCAAAGCTCATCTCATCAGCCGTGATTGTCGCTGTCCACGGCAACAGGCCCATCAGAGCCAGCATCGACACCGATTTGCCAGAACCGCTTTCACCCACGATGGCCAGCAACTCGCCCTTGTTGACCGACAGGTCGACACCGTCGACGGCGCGGAACTTGCCCGAGGCGGTAGCGAATTCCACTGTCAGATTGCGGATCTGCAAAAGGCTCATGCGATCAGCTCCGTTTCAGTTTCGGGTCCAACGCGTCGCGCAGCCCATCGCCCATCAGGTTGATGGCAAGTACCGTGATCAGGATGGCCAGACCCGGAAAAGTGACCACCCACCAGGCGCGCAGAATGAATTCGCGCGCTTCGGCAAGCATGGTGCCCCATTCCGGTGTGGGCGGCTGTGCGCCCATGCCCAGAAAGCCAAGAGCGGCCGCATCCAGAATGGCAGTTGAAAACGACAGCGCTGCCTGCACGATGATCGGCGCAAGGCAATTGGGCAGCACCGTGATGAACATCAGCCGCGCTTTACCCGCTCCGGCCACCCGGGCGGAAGTGACATAGTCTTTCTGGCGTTCTGCCAAAACCGAAGCCCGGGTCAGACGCACGTAATGCGGCTGGAACACGATGGCGATGGCGATCATCGCGTTGGTCAGCGAAGGCCCGAGGATTGCAACCAGAACCAGAGCCAACAGCAATGACGGGAAGGCCAGAATGATGTCCATCACCCGCATGATCAGAGTGTCCACCCATTTCGGTGCGAACCCTGACAGCAATCCGATCATCACCCCGCCCGACACTGCGACACAGACCACGACAATCCCCACAAAGAATGAATAACGTGACCCCATGATCAACCGTGACAGCATGTCCCGGCCGAGTGGGTCTGTACCCAACGGGAAAGCCCAGCTACCGCCCTCTTGCCAGGCGGGAGGTTGCAGGATGTGTTCGCGGAATTGTTCGGTCGGGTCATACGGGGCCAACAGGGGCGCGAAGGCTGCACAAAAGACAAAGACGGCAAAGACCCACAAACCGATGACCGCGCCTCGGTTTTCGCTAAAATAATACCAGAACTCACGCAGTGCGCTGGGGCGGCTTTCGGATTTGGGTTGGGTTGCGGAAAGCTCGGCCATCACCGCCTCCGGATCTTGGGGTTGATGACGCCGTAAAGGACATCGACCAGCAGGTTCACCAGCATCACGATCACTGCAATCATCAGCAGACCGCCCTGCACCACCGGATAGTCACGGCGGAAAATGCTGTCGACCATCCACTTGCCGATACCCGGCCAGCTAAAGATCGTCTCGGTCAGGATCGCACCGGCCAACAAGGTGCCGACGGACAGACCGATCACCGTAACCACCGGAATCAATGCGTTGCGCAAGGCATGAAGCCCGTTGATCCGAGCCGGAGACAGACCCTTGGCACGAGCCGTTCGGATATAGTCTTCGCCCAGAACTTCCAGCATCGCCGAACGTGTCTGCCGGGCAATCACCGCAAGGGGGATCGTACCCAGAACAATGGTCGGCAGGATCAGATGTCGCACAGCCGACCCGAACGCCCCCGCCTGCCCAGACAGCAGACTGTCGATCAGCATGAAGCCCGTGACACTTGGGAAGTAGTACAGCAGATCAATCCGCCCCGAGACCGGTGTCCAGCCCAGATTGCCGGAAAAAACGATGATCAGCAGCAGCGCCCACCAGAAGATGGGCATGGAATAACCAACCAGCGCCGAGGACATCAGTGCCCGGTCAAAGAACTTGCCGCGGTTCACTGCCGCGATGACGCCTGCCGGCAGACCAAGAACAACCGCAAATATCATCGCGCAGAGCGACAATTCGAGCGTTGCCGGAAACAGGGCAAAGAACTCATCCCAGACTGGCTTCTTGGTGACAAAGCTTTCGCCCAGATCGCCTTGAAGAACGCCGGTCAGATAGTCCCAGTACTGCTGCAGCACCGGCTTGTCGAAGCCCAGCTTCTCGACCATTTCCTGATAGCGTTCCTCGGTCATGCCGCGTTCACCAGCCATGACAATGATGGGATCGCCCGGAAGAACCCGGATGAACATGAAGGAAATCAGCGTCACACCCAGAAAGGTCGGGATGAACATACCCAGTCGGGTGAGAAAATAGCCAAACATCAGTGACCTATGATTCTGAGATCCTTGGGAAAGCTGGTCAGCGACCGGCAACCATCATCCGTCACCAGTACGTCATCCTCGATGCGCACACCGAAGTTGCCCAGTTCATAAAGGCCGGGCTCATTGGTCCAGACCATGCCAGCACAGATCACCTGATCGTTCCCGCGCATGATATAGGGTGCCTCGTGCACATCACGGCCCAGCCCGTGGCCGGTCTTGGTACGGATACGGTCGGCGAATGGCGATGCCTCAAGCACGCCGGTAACCGCGTCGTCGATGTCATGAGCGGTCACGCCCGGACGGCACACTTCAAATCCCTTCAGATTTGCCCGCAGCACGGTGTCATAAACCGCCCTGCCCTCGTCCGAGACCTCGCCTACAAAAAATGTACGTGTGATATCCGCTGCAAAGCCGTGCTTACGGGCTCCAAAGTCGAAAAGCAGCGCATCTCCTGACTGTATCTTGTAGTCCGCTCGCGCCTTGCCATGCGGACAGGCCGAGTTGTCCCCGGCCGCCACGATTGGGTTGAATGCCAGCGTCTCCGCCCCTTCGGCGAACAATGCCTGTATCAGCGCCTGCTCAACCTGCTTTTCGGTCTGGCCGATGCGCACATTTTCGATGACTTTCTCCAGCGCGCGTTCGGAAACATCGATTGCTGCCTGTAATGCAGCGATATCATCGTCGGTCTTGACGGTCCGTAACCCTGAAATCTGGCGCTCGCCATCCACGATCCTCAGTTTCGGCATCGCGCGGGTCAGCGCTTTGGACACAAACACCCGCATCACCTGGCCTTCTACCGCCACGGACGACACTGGCATGTGTTCAGCCAGCGCCGCAAAAGCACCATCATACCCGGTCTGATCAAACCAGTCGAACACTGCGCCCTCAAATCCAACCAGTTCCCACGAACCAAGTTCAAGATTGGGTACGATGGCCGCCGGTACGCCCTTTGCGGGGATCACAACCAGAAACGGCCGCTCGTGGCTCATGAAGGCCTTGCCCAACGCGCGGGTGAAATTCGGGCCGGGCACCAGCGCCACGGCATCAACTGACATGTCGCGTGCCAATTGGCTGTATTCGGACAAATTCGGCATTTTGGTCAGCCTCCAACAACAAGAAAACCAGAGCCGCCATATCAGGCGACTCTGGCTAGTGAGTGGTGGTTTATTCGACGCTCACACCATAGAAGATGTGGCCGCCCAACGGGTGCACTTTGTAGCCCTGCACCTTGTTGCTCATCGGCATGTAGACAACCGAATGCGCGATGGTTGCCCAGGGCGCTTGATCCTTGAAGATAACCTGCGCGTCTTCGTAGAGTTTGGTACGCTCGGCCTGATCAGTGCTTTGCTTGGCTTTCTGGATCAGGTCTTCAAAGGGCTCGTGGCACCATTGTGCGCGGTTGGACGCTTCGCGACCGTCACAGCCCAGCAGCACGGCCAGGAAATTGTCCGGGTCGCCATTGTCACCTGTCCAACCCAGCAGAACCGCGCCATCCCGGTTCAGCTCTTTCGAGCGCGACAGGTACTCGCCCCATTCGTAGGACACGATTTCGACGTCGACACCGACCTTGGAAAAGTCTTCTTGTATCAGCTCGGCCATACGACGTGCATTCGGGTTGTAGGGACGCTGCACAGGCATCGCCCAGACCTTCATCGACAGATCAGACACGCCTTCAGCTTCCAGCATCGCCTTGGCCGCTTCCGGGTCATAGGCGTCGTCTTCGATGGCATCGTTATAGCCCCACATGGTTGGCGGGATCGGGTTCTTGGCCGCCTGGCCCGAGCCCTGGAAGACCACGTCGATGATCGCCTGCTTGTCGATCGCCATGTTCAGCGCCTTGCGCACCTTCGGATTGTCGAACGGCGCCATGGTGGTGTTGTAGGCCAGATAACCAACGTTCAGACCTTCCTGCTCCATCATGTTGATGTCGGCGTCATCCTTCATCGCCTGAATATCGGCAGGGTTCGGATACGGCATCACGTGGCATTCGCCCGCTTTCAGTTTCTGATAGCGTACCGACGCGTCCGGAGTGATTGCGAAAATCAGGTTTTCAACCTGCGCCGGATTTTTCCAGTAATCGGCATTCTGAGCATTACGGATCACCGCGTCCTTCTGATAGGCCACGAACGAGAACGGTCCGGTGCCGATGGGCGCTGTGTTCAGCTTTTCAGGTGTCCCGGCCGCCATCATCGCGTCCGCATATTCCGCCGACAGGATCGAGGCGAAATCCATCGCCATGTTGGCCACAAACGGCGCTTCAGGCTTGGAGAGTGTAAATTTCACCGTGTAGTCGTCGATCTTTTCCACCGACTCGACCAGATCCGGCATACCCATACCCTGGAAATACTCCCAGGTGCCGCCCGAGACCTGATTATAGGGGTGGCTTTCTTCTTTCTGGCGCATGAACGAGAAAATCACGTCATCCGCGTTGAAATCACGGGTCGGGGTGAACTCGTCATTGGAATGGAATTTCACGCCCTGACGCAGTTTGAATGTATAAACTAGACCATCATCGCTGGCCTCGACACTTTCGGCCAGACCGGGGATCACATTCGTCGTGCCGGTTTCAAACTCGAGCAGTCGGTTATAGATCGGGTGCGAAGAGGCATCAAAGGTCGTCCCGGCCGTGAACAGCGCCGGGTCGAACCCCTCAGGTGATCCCTCAGAGCAATAGACCAGAGTGTTTGCCTGCGCTACGGCACCCGTCAGGGCAATCGCCGTGGTTGCGGCCAGCAATTTGAGTTTCATGATTTTCTCCCAGAAATGGACTTCTCAAGACAATCGCAGGGCTCATTGTCGTCAGAGCATTCAGTGACAGCATAGGTCGATGCGATCTATCTCAGCAATGTATCCAAAATACAATATCCATTATCAACTGGCGGGCTGCTGCAATCTTGGTTTTCGGGAAATGCATTCCAGTTATCCCTATCGAGGAGTCCGATGTCTTTGCGCGACATCAAATGCAGTTTCAGTAAATTGGATTGCGGAATACACCTCCGCGTCGGCATCAGAATCTTTGTGAAACTGTGTGTAAGTCAGGCCCCGTAGCGCGCCATGAACATGTCAACGGCCTGCTGCGCGACTTCATCGATCTCGGCCCGGGTGAAGCTTTTCTGAAAACCAAAAATCGCCCGGGTCCAGATCCGCACCTTGCACAACTCCGAAAATTGTTCGGCGGCGATAAGGACATCGTCGATGGCCAATTCTCCCTTGGAGACCGCTTTCTCAAGATACTCCGCCAACTGGCACTGACCATTTCGGGGACCCGCATCATAAAACGCCCGAACCAACTCAGGGAACCTGTCACGTTCAGCAACACAGATCCGAAACATTTGCTGGGCAATATCCGAAACCAGAAATTCCGTCAGTTGTGTTGCTGCGATAGTCAGCACTTCCCTTGCCGGTTTGCTGTCGTCCACCATCGCAACCACACGATCAGCCATGCGGGTACATTCGGTTTGGGCGACCTCCATGAACAGCAGCCTTTTGTCCGGAAAGTAGCTGTACAAAGTCGCCTTCGACACCCCGGCCACCCGAGCTATGTCGTCGACACTTGCACCCTCGAACCCATCCGCCAAAAAAACCTCTCGGGCGCCGCGCAGAACCTGATCGAATTTCCGGCCTGTGCGCAGAATTGTGGCGGCTTGGGTCATGTCTTCTCCTGAGGTGGTGCCTGACCTGAATTTATAAACCGTTCAGTTCAGATACAACGATTCTCGTATTTCCAAGCGGTTCAAACCGGCAATTGCAACGAACCGAGTGCCATTTCCCCGCTAAAAGAACAACAAGCCCTTCCGAAAATTCGATCATCATACGCCGAAGGCTTGCGACGCGAAAAATCCGTGCTACCAGTCTGCCCATGGTCGATATTTTCCTGCGCACGCTGCCCTTCTTCGCGATTATCGGCCTAGGATACTGGGCCGGGCGCAGTCGGTTTTTTTCCGAGGAAGCGACCGCATATCTAACCAAGTTCGTTTTCTACTTCGCGCTGTCGGCCATGTTGTTCCGATTTGCGGCCACATTGTCCTTTGCCGAGATTTTCAACGGACGGCTGGTGCTGGGATATCTGATTGGCACTGTCACCGTTTACTTGCTGGCCACGTTTGTGGCGTGGCTGCGTGGTTTGGATGTTCCGACCGCCGCGGTCGAGGCGCAATGCGCAGCCATCGGAAATGTGGGCTTTCTGGGTTTACCTATGCTGGCGATGCTGTTCGGGCAGGCCGCGATCGGCCCTGTCATGCTGGTCCTGACGGTCGACCTTGTGGTGTTTTCGTCGCTGATCGTAATCCTGATCAATGGCGGACGGGACGGTGCGCTGAAACCCGCAACCCTTCGACTGATCGGCATGGGTCTTCTGAAAAACCCGATGATCGTGTCGATCTCTGCCGGTTTGATATGGTCAGCCCTGCAGGTCCCCGTGCCTGCGCCGTTGAATGACTTCCTGACAATCCTCGGAGGTGCGGCGACACCGGGTGCATTGTTTGCCATCGGCGCATCTTTGGCGGGCAAATCGGCTGAACGCGTGCAAATCGCCGCCTGGCTGAGCTTTTGCAAACTGATTGCGCATCCGATCTGCGTGGCCATTGCCTTGATCTGGCTGATCCCTGTCGCCGCCTTCCCCGCTTCGGTTGCAATCGCCGCTGCCGCCCTTCCTGTTGCAGGCAACGTGTATATGCTGGCAGCCCATTATGGGGTCGCACCGCATCGGGCCTCGGCCGCGATTTTGTTGTCGACGACTACCAGCATCCTGACGATACCGCTTGTCATTGCCTGGGTGGGCACTCTCTGATCTTCACCTTTTCGAAAAATACTCTCGCCGAAGGCACCTGCACTTTACGGCAGGGCCTGTGACCGTTAGCCATGGGTCGAACCCAATACGAGGACAATACCTGATGGAAACCCTTTCCGAGAATGCCTGTTTCGGCGGCGTACAGGGCGTTTATCGCCATGCCTCAGCCGCGTGCAAATGTGACATGACCTTTGGGCTGTTTTTGCCGGCCGAGGCCAAGGACGGCCCGGTTCCTGTCCTGTGGTATCTGTCTGGCCTGACCTGCACCCACGAAAACGCCATGACCAAGGCCGGTGCGCAGGCCTGGGCCGCGGAACAGGGCATTGCCGTGGTATTTCCTGACACATCACCCCGGGGCGAAGGCATCGCAGATCACGAAGACTATGATCTGGGCCAAGGCGCGGGTTTCTACGTGAACGCAACCCAGACCCCATGGGCACCGCATTTCAACATGTGGGACTACGTTGCCGAGGAACTACCCGCCCTGCTGGTTGAAAACTTCGCCATCGACAGCGACCGGCAAGCCATCACCGGACACTCTATGGGCGGGCATGGCGCATTGACGCTGGCGATGAATCTGCCCGGCCGGTTCCGGTCGGTTTCGGCTTTTGCCCCGATCTCCAACCCGACTGGCGCAGATTGGGGCCGCAAGCAGCTTGGCGCTTATCTGGGCGATGACGAAGCGGTTTGGGCCAAACATGATGCGTCCTTGCTGATGAAGGAAAAGGGCTTTGACGGCCCAATCCTGATCGATACCGGAACCGATGATCAGTTCATCGATCTTCTACGCCCGGAAACGCTGGCGCAGGCCATCGCCGAGCGCCGTCAACAGGCGATCTGCCGCCTGCAGCCTGGTTATGATCATTCGTATTTCTTCGTATCCACTTTCATGGAAGACCACATCACCTTCCATGCCGAGGCCCTGTACGGAGACTGAGGAATGAGCAAGTTTGACTATGACCTGATCATCATCGGGTCCGGCCCTTCGGGTCGTGCTGCGGCAATTCAGGCGGGCAAACTGCAACGCCGTGTTCTGGTGATCGACCGCAAGGACCGGTTGGGAGGTGTTTCCGTTCACACTGGAACAATCCCGTCAAAGACCTTGCGCGAAACTGTTCTGAACTTGTCCGGCTGGCGCGAGCGCAGCTTTTACGGGCGCTCCTACCGGGTCAAGGACCAGATCCGCGCCGAGGATCTGAAGGCGCGATTGCACATGACTTTGGACCACGAGGTCGATGTGCTGGAGCACCAGTTCAACCGCAATCACGTGGAGACCCTGAACGGTCTGGCGAAATTCATCGGCCCGCACGAGCTTGAAGTTGCGACCGATGCGGGTGAAACGACGCGACTGACCGCCGCCAAATTTCTGATTGCCACAGGCACCAAAACTTATCGCCCCGATTACGTTCCCTTCAACGGCAGAACGGTTGTCGATGGCGACGAGTTTCTGGAGATGGCCGAAATTCCACGTTCGCTTTGCGTGATCGGCGCCGGGGTGATCGGTGTGGAATACGCCACCATGTTTTCGGCTCTGGACGTGCGTGTCACGCTGATCGAACCGCGCGAGACGTTCCTCGATTTCATCGACAAGCGTCTGATTCACGACTTCACCCATCAGATTCGCGAAAACGGGGTCGATCTTCGTCTTGGTTCGGCGGTCGAAAAGATCGAGGATGCCGGCGGGCATGTTGAGATCACGCTGGACAATGGACGCCACGTCCGGGCCGAGATGCTGCTGTTTGCCGCCGGTCGCATGGGCGCGACCTCGGCCCTTAATCTGGACGCGGTCGGGCTGGCAACCGACCATCGCAACCGGATTGAAGTGGATCGGAAAACCTATCAGACCGCTGTGCCTCATATCTATGCCACCGGCGATGTGATCGGGCATCCGTCGCTGGCCTCGACCTCGTTGCAACAGGGCCGCGTCGCCGCTTGTCACGCACTCGAGACGCCCACACTGCCGGAAAGCCCCTGGTATCCTTACGGCATCTATTCTGTTCCCGAGATTTCCACCTGCGGCATGTCCGAGGAAGAGTTGCAGGAACGCGGTATTCCCTACGAAGTCGGTGTGGCCCGATTCCGAGAGACTTCGCGCGGGCATATCATGGGGCTCGAGCATGGCATGTTGAAAATGCTGTTCTCGTTGAAAACCCGCCGGGTTCTGGGGGTTCAGATCGTCGGCGAAGGTGCGACCGAACTGATCCACATCGCACAGGCGGTGCTGAACCTGAAAGGCACGGTGGACTACTTTGTTCAGAACACGTTCAACTATCCGACGCTGGCCGAGGCCTACAAGATCGCCGGTCTGGACGCGTTCAACCGGATGCCCATCCCCGAAGAGTTCAAGGTCCGTAAGAAATCTACTGAACCCTCCAAGAAAGAGGCAACAAAGGCGTGACGACCCTTTACGTCGATGGCGATGCCTGCCCGGTGAAGGCCGAGGCTGAACGAGTGGCCACGCGGCACAAGGTGCCCATGGCGCTGGTGTCGAACGGCGGACTTCGTCCATCGGCGAACCCCTTGGTGCAGATCGTCATCGTCGCCGAAGGGGCCGACGAGGCAGACAAGTGGATCGCCGAACGGTGCGGGCCGGGGGATGTGGTGATCACTTCGGACATTCCTTTGGCTGCGAAATGCGTTGAAGCAGGCGCACGGGTTCTGCGCCCGAATGGCGAAGCGTTCACTGCCGCCAATATCGGACAGCAACTTGCCATGCGGGACCTGATGGCGGATCTGCGGGCCGCCAATCCCCTGGGTTCGGGAGGCGGCGGAAAACCGTTTGGAAAAGCGGACCGGTCGCGGTTTCTGGACGCGCTGGAACGTGAGTTGCGCGCAGCACTCAGGAGTTAGTGCTCTTGCTGGGTGCGGCCACGTTGCAAACGCGCTTCTCTCTATGGTGTCAGGCGGCACGACGTGCTGGATTTGGGCGGACCGGCTGCGTGACACAATGGAATCCCAAACTGTCACTCTGACGCAATTGCGCCGCGCGAAAACCGGAAGACCCTGCACATTGCCGTTGCAGCGACCGCGCAATTACAATCACATACGCCCATGACTCTGCCAACGATCACATCAGAGCAAAACGGCGACGGCCTGCGCATATCAGTGGCCGGCGATCTGGTGACTCAGTCGTTGGAACACATTGAGCGCGCATTTGCCGCGATGCCAACGTCAGGCAAAGACGTGACCTTGGACCTGTCAGCCGTTGACTCTCTGGATACCGGCGGCGCATGGCTGGTGGCCGATCTCGCGCGCCGATACAAGGCTGCGGGGGCTGAAACGCAGTTTTTGGGCGCTTCTCCCGCTCATTCCGCGCTGATCGATACCGTATCCCGAAACATGCCGGAAAAGTCCAGCACGGTGGAGGGGCGCCGCAGCTTTGTCGACTGGGTCGAACATCTGGGCGAGAAAACCGTTGGTGCAGGAAAAGATGCCCTGTCTATTCTGGAATTCACGGGGCTGACTTTGCACCGCCTGACCCGGACACTGCTGAAACCATGGCGGCTGCGCCGCGCGGCGTTGGTCACCCATATGGAGGAGACCGGCTTCAAAGCCCTGCCAATTGTTGGATTGATGGGTTTCCTGATCGGCGTGGTTCTGGCGTTTCAGGGGGCGACGCAGCTCAAACAGTTCGGCGCCGAGATTTTTGTGGTCGAACTGATCTCGATCTCGGTTCTGCGGGAACTGGGGATCCTGCTGACGGCCATCATCGTTGCGGGCCGGTCCGGCTCGGCCTTTACCGCGTCTATCGGATCAATGAAGGTTCAGGAAGAAATCGACGCCATGCGCACGTTGGGCCTGGATCCGATCGAGGTACTGGTGGTGCCGCGTGTGCTGGCGCTGTTGATCATGTTGCCGATCCTCGGCTTCGTCGCCGACATGGCCGGCCTGATCGGCGGCGCGTTGATGAGCTGGATCGACCTTGGCGTCAGCCCGGGAATGTTTCTGACGCGCCTGAAGGAAAATACAGGTGTCTGGCAACTGGCGGTCGGACTGATCAAGGCCCCGTTTTTCGCCTTTGTGATCGGCATCATTTCCTGCTGGCAGGCAATGCAGGTGAAAGGATCAGCCCAAAGCGTGGGCCAGAGAACAACCGCGTCCGTCGTGCAGTCCATTTTCTTGGTGATCGCCATCGACGCCCTGTTTTCGATCTTTTTCTCCGAGATCGGGGTCTGACATGGACGGTACGGCCCCTCAGAAATCCCAACAGGCGAATACGCAGCGCGAAGCGGTAATCCGAGTGCGCGGATTGAGAAACCAGTTCGGACCGCAGGTTGTGCATGACGGCCTGGATCTTGATGTCTGGCGCGGTGAGGTACTGGGCATTGTCGGGGGTTCGGGCACCGGGAAATCGGTGCTGTTGCGAACCATTGTGGGGCTGAACAGACCCGCCGCCGGTAGTATCGAGGTTCTGGGTGTCGATGTACTGAACGCGCCCGATGAAGAACGTCAACGGATCGAAAAACGCTGGGGGGTGGCCTTTCAGGATGGGGCCTTGTTTTCGTCGCTCAGCGTGCTGCAGAATGTCATGGCCCCGCTGCGTGAACACACCGGGATCAGCGAAAAGCTGATGGAAGCACTGGGAAGCCTGAAGATAAGTCTTGTCGGGTTGCCACAACTGAGCTGCGGCAAGTTTCCGTCCGAGCTATCAGGCGGTATGCGCAAACGCGCGGCTTTGGCACGGGCTCTGGCACTGGACCCCGAGATCGTGTTTCTGGATGAGCCGACCGCCGGGCTGGACCCGATCGGGGCTGCTGCCTATGACGATCTGATCGGTGAATTGCAGCAGGCGCTTGGGCTGACGGTCTTCATGGTAACGCATGATCTGGACAGCCTTTATGCGATTTGCGACCGCATTGCCGTGCTTGCAGAAAAACGCGTGCTGGTTGAAGGTCCGATTGAGGATATGGTCAAAGTAGATCATCCTTGGGTGCAGGAGTATTTCACAGGCCCCCGTGCGCGCGCAGCGCAACAGAAGGGGCAGGACAGGTAGAGGCGATGGAAACTCGGGCGAACTATATCCTGATCGGCGCGTTTACCCTGGCGGGCATATTGGGCGTGTTTGGGTTTTTCCTTTGGCTGGCCAAGTTCGAGGTCAATCGCCAATACGCCTATTACGACGTTCTGTTCGAAAACGTGTCAGGTCTGTCAGCAGCTGGCGGCGTCAGTTTCAATGGTCTGCCCGTTGGTCAGGTGGTTTCACTCAGGCTGGATGAGGGTGACCCCTCAAAAGTCCGCGTTAAGCTCGAGGTGGACGCCGACATTCCCGTAACATCGGAAACCGTCGCCCAGCTTCAGTCGCTTGGCGTCACGGGAGTTGGCTATGTCGAACTGACCGGGGGATCGGTCAATGCGCAGCGGCTGCCGGAAAACAGCGTCATCAAAAGCAAACGCAGCACGATACAGTCACTGTTCGAAGGAGCCCCGAAGGTTCTGGATCAGGCGATCGTGCTTTTGGAAGACCTGAGCGCCGTGGTGGACGAAAAAAACCGCAAGGCAGTCTCGGATATTTTGGACAATCTGGCGTCAGCGTCCGGGCGGCTGGATAACACTTTGTCGGATTTCGAAAGCCTTTCAAAAGACATCAGCGGAGCCGCAAAGAACATCGGCGCGTTTACCGATCGGCTGGACCAGTTGGCAGACACCGCGGACACCACCCTGAAGGCGGGCACGGACACGCTGCAAAGCATAAAAACCGCCTCAGATTCAGCTGTCGGCGCATTGGGTGAGGCCAAGACAACTCTGGCCACGGCCGATCAGGTGTTGAAGCAGGACATCAAGCCGTTCCTGGATCGTGGCTCACAACTGGCCGAACGTCTGATCGGCCTGTCTGACGAGGGCAGCGTGGCACTGGGCGTAATTTCGGAAACGGTGCTGAACGCAAATTCGACCTTGGCCACGATCTCATCGACAATGGACACGGCCAATGGGGCGTTCGCTTCGGCCGAGCGTGCTTTTGATTCAGCCAACCGTGTCATGGACGAAGATGTTTCGGTCGTCGTGGAAGACATTCGGAACGCAGCCAATCAGGTGGCGGAGACAGTTTCAAATGTCACGGAGCGGATCGACAAGATATCTGACGACATTCTCAATGCCTCGAAATCCGCATCCGAATTGCTGGAAACGATCGATGGCATCGTGCAGGACAACCGCCGGCAGGTCTCGGATTTCCTGCGGGTCGGATTGCCGCAATTCGTCCGCTTCATCGAGGAATCCCAGCGTCTGGTCATCAGTCTGGATCGCCTGGTCGACAAGGTCGAGCGTGACCCGGCGCGCTTCCTGCTGGGCACACAAGCTTCGGAGTTTCGCCAATGATTAAACGCCTCTCTCTGGCTCTGATGATCGGGGCGCTTGGCGGTTGCACGGGGTTGGGTACGCTGAAACAGGCGTCGAAGCCGAACGATCTGTATCTGCTGACGCCCAAAAGCACGTTTTCGTCATCGCTGCCGCGCATCAGCAAGCAGATCGTCGTCGAGGAGCCAACGGCAACGGCGGCCGTCAACACCGACCAGATTGCGGTGCAGCCTAACCCGTTGCAGGTCCAATACCTTCCACGTGCCAGATGGGTCGACCGTGCGCCGTTGATCGTTCAGGCCCTTTTGGTGGAGAGCTTTGAAAACAGCAACAAGGTGGCCGCAGTGGGTCGGTCCACAGTCGGTCTGCGCGCTGATTATGTGATTGTGCCTGATCTGCGCGAGTTTCAGGGGATCGTGGTCGCCGATACCGAGAACACCAAAACCGTGCGTGTCGAAGTGCGGATGAACATCAAGATCATCGATGATTTCGACGACAAGATCATCGCTTCGAACTCGTTCCAGGAATTTGTCGTCTCAGCCAGCGACCAGACGCCAGATCTGGTCGAGGCTTTTGACGTCGCACTGGGAAAAACCATGCGCGACGCCGTGGAATGGAGTGTCCGCAGGATCAACAATCACGCGGCCAGCAACCCCCGCGCATTCTGATCCTGCACCAAAGACTACTCGAACAGCGACTCGGCCAGCCGCATCAGCGTCACGGCTTCCGCACGGTAGCCGAACGGGTCATCGCCTTTGGCTGCATTTGCCAGTGAAATGGCGTCGTCGTAGGACCAGGTGCCCAAATATTCACCGCCGCGCAACAACTGGCCAAACCCGGCAATCGCAGTTGAAAAGCGTACATCATCGGTCGGCACCCCCTGCCCCAGCAGAATAGGTTGCTCGATCAGCTGGCTTTGGCTGGCACCCGGGACCTTGTAGCGCAACTTGAAAAACCCGATCTCATCCAAGCCGTCCGGCGCGGTTTCATTTGCATAGCGCAGCGGTCCGTTTCGAATGGCGTCCGAGCCTGTGGGCGTCACCTCGTAGATCGCGGTCACGCTATGGCCCGCACCGATATCTCCGGCGTCCACCTTATCGTTTGAAAAGTCCTCGCGCCGCAGGGCACGGGTTTCATAGCCGATCAGACGGTATTCAGCGATTTGTGCAGGATTGAACTCGACCTGTATCTTGACGTCGTTGGCAATGGGGAACAGCGCCCCGGTCAGTTGATCGACCAGAACTTTACGCGCCTCGCCCAGCGTATCGATATAGGCCGCCTGGCCGTTTCCATATTGCGCCAGCGCCTGCATGGTCGCGTCATCCAGATTACCCCGGCCAAAACCAAGCACGCTGAGATAGGTTCCGCTGTCCCGTTTGCGGGCAATGAAATCCTTCAGTGCGTCCGGGTCGGACGGACCCACATTGAAATCACCGTCCGTCGCCAGGATCACGCGCGTGACGTCCCCGTCATCTGCCATGGCCTCGGCAACCTGATAAGCCTGCTGCAACCCCGCCTGACCTGCCGTCGATCCACCCGCCTGCAACTGATCAAGGGCGTTCATGATCTTGGTCCGATCCGCCGCTGCGGTCGGCTCCAGAACCTGACCAGCACTACCGGCATATGTCACGATCGAGACCTGATCTTCGGGACGAAGCTCAGACAACAACAGGCGGAAGGATTGCTTGAGCAGTGGCAACTTGTTCGGCTGCTGCATGGACCCGGACGTATCGATCAGAAAAACAAGGTTCAGCGGCGGCCGATCTTCAATCTGCGGCAACGCGCCCTGAATACCGATATGCACAAGCTGAGTGCCCTCGTTCCAGGGCGTCGGTGTCACCGTGATCGTCGGCCGGAAAGGCGCATCTCCTTCGGGAGCAGGATACGTGTAGGGGAAATAGTTCACCATCTCTTCGACCCGCACCGCATCTTTGGACGGCAGCCGACCGTTCATCAGAGAGGATCGGACGATGCCATAGGACGCCGTATCCACATCAATTGAGAACGTAGAGACCGGATCGTCGGTGGTGATCTTCAACGGGTTGGTTTCGGTGTTAGAAAAGGTTTCTGTGTTTTGTTCTTGTTCGGCAACCGGTGCAAGCATGCGTTTCGCAGAATGTTCGGACGCGCCGGTCGCATATCCCAGGACGACACCGCCAACGAGCGCCTCAGCCATGCCCCTCTCGGGTTTTGCAGACGGCACGATGGCCTCTGCTGCAGGAACATCGGCAATCGGCTCCTCCAGCAGGGGCTGGGGCACAGCATGGGCAATATCTGCCTCCGGTTTTGAACCCACTTGTGGAGATGACGCGTTGCTTTCGCTGCGGGACAATGGATTGACCACGAGGTCCTGCGCCTGCGGTACGATCAGGATCAGGGCAACAGCGGCTATCGCGGTGGTCGCGGTTAGCGCGCCACGGTGGGAGAGGGCATTCAACATCGATTTCGCTCCTTCAGTCATGCGGGCCAAGAGGCCTCGCTTGACAGTGGGACGCGTCCCGTTGCCCGATCCTTGGGCGCGGTAGAAATTTTTTTGCGCCATGGCCAGATTTTCAGCCCGGCGCCGGGCATCCGGTGCGGGGGTTGCCGCATCCATCAGCGCCTTGAGATCATCCAGATCGTCGGTCATTGCGCCAACTCCTCTTGCCGCATTGCCTTCAGGCGTTTGCGGACATCCGACATCCGCCAGGATATCGTCCCTTCCGAGACACCCAGGACCTGAGCCGCCTCGGCGTGGGTCATTTCATCCTCAAGCGTCAGTGCCAGTGTGTCCTGCAGCTCCTGCGGCAGCGACCGCATAGCCCGTTGCAGCCAATCCATGGCTTCTGTGGTTTCTGCCGCCTCCGCGCGGCGCATTTGTTCGACATCGCCCCACCCCGCCGCGGCTTTTTCATGACTTGCCCGGCGTCGTCGCGCATCTTCTGCCGCGTTGACCACGACGCGGTACAGCCACGTGGTGAACTTTGCCTGTGCCCGAAACCCCTTGATCTTGGCCGGTAGAGCGGCACAGATATCCTGCGTCAGATCCTCGGCCCTGTCCGCGTGACCGGTCAGCCGAAATGCCAATCGGAAGACGAGATCATAGTGGCGCGCCAACAAGGTGGCGAACGCGTTCGCGTCGCCTTTGGCTGCCGCCTTTGCCAGGTTTTCGTCAGACGTCGTCATCCGCATCACGTTGATAAGACGGATACCAGGCGTCAATCCTTGGCGCGTTCCGAAAAAGAATCAAAAATGAGCGGCCGAGGCTGTTTTCCAGTCTTCTGCAAACATCTCGGGTATCGCTTCAGTCAGCAGAGCACCGTCGTCGATGAAGGAATAGAGCTCGGCATATGTCCGCTCGCACTCATCCGCCGTGCGGCGGTGAATATCCGAAGGACGCAGGTCGGCAACCTTTTCTTTACCCATCGCGCCAAGCAATTCGCGAAAGCTTTCCAACGTGGCGTCGTGATACCGGTGAACGCGCTGACGCTTCTGCGGGACGTTCACGGCCCGACCCCGGATCGGATCCTGTGTCGCCACGCCCGAAGGACAGCGGTTGGTGTTGCAGTGCAAGGCCTGGATACAGCCCACCGCGAACATCATGGCCCGCGCCGCGTTACACATATCCGCCCCCAAAGCGAATTTCTCGATCATGTCATAACCAGTTGCTACCTTGCCCGAGCAGATGACGCGTATCTGGTCGCGCAAACCTACGCCGCGCAGGCAGTTGTTCACAAAGATCAGAGCCTCATTCAGAGGCATGCCCAACCGGTTGGTAAACTCGACAGGGGCCGCCCCGGTGCCACCCTCCGCACCGTCAACGGTAATGAAATCGGGCAGAATACCAGTCTCCAGCATGGCCTTGCAGATCGCCATGAATTCGGACGGTTTGCCGATGCACAGCTTGAACCCCACCGGTTTGCCGCCCGACATTTCCCGCAGGTGCTGAACGAAATGCATCAGACCCGTCGGGCCTTCAAACGCAGAATGCGTGGGGGGTGAGATGACATCCTGGTGCACCGGTACACCACGAATTTCGGCAATCTCTTCATCAACCTTGACCGCGGGCAGAACGCCACCATGCGAAGGCTTTGCCCCCTGTGACAGCTTGATTTCGATGGCCTTGACCACCTCTTTTTTTGCTTTTTCGGCAAAGAGATCCTTGTCAAAATCACCCTCCGAGGTACGGCATCCGAAATAACCGGTCCCGATCTGCCAGATGATATCCCCACCTTCGGCCAGATGGTGCGGCGACAGCCCGCCTTCGCCTGTGTTGTGTGCAAACCCACCATCCTTGGCGCCGCCGTTCAGCGCCCGGATCGCGTTGGCGCTGAGGGCCCCAAAGCTCATGGCAGAAACATTCAGTCGGGACGCGCTGTAGGGTTGGTCGCATTGCGACCCGCCCAGCGTTACCCTTTCTTCGCTTTCGGGCACGTGTTTGGGTGCAAGTGAATGGGCAGCGCGTGTGTAGCCAACGGTGAGGATATCGTATTGTGTTCCGAAGGCCTGGGTATCCACCTGTCCCTTGGCGCGGGAATAGACCAACGATCGGACGATCCGGTTGTAAGGCCGACCGCTTTCATTGGTTTCCACGAAATATTGGCGGATTTCTGGGCTCACAAATTCCAGCATATAGCGGAAGTGCCCAAGGACCGGATAGTTGTTCAGCACATTGTGCCGGGTTGTCATCAAGTCATATGCCCCAACCACGGCATAGGGCACCAGCAGGACCAGCAGCCAATGGATCGGAAACCAGAAAAATCCCAGCAGCAGGGTCAACGGCAAAACGACGCAACTGAGCACGAAATAAAGCCTGCGAACGATCATTTTCGGTCTCCTTGCGCTTGGCTGGCCGGGGTTTGCTTGGCTTAACGAGAGGCTTTTTGGTTATGGATTGCAAGCCTTTGTATGTTCTGCATTCTGATCAGACGGAATTGTGATGATCTGCGATGGGTCCCGCCTTTGGTTGATCCCACACCAGCCAGTCTGTATGCCGAAGCAGACACCAGAACAGGCCCGATCCTTGGCAGAGCGAGCAAAACAGGCAACATACCGGCACCAGGCACTTATGTTCATTGCCGTATTCGTAGGCGGAGCGGCAGGGTCGCTGCTGCGCGAGGTGTTTGCCGTCAACTTACCCGGGTTGCCCTACCTAACCTCAACTTTCGGGATCAACGTGGTTGCGTGTTTTGTTCTGGGCTGGCTGTATTCCGTCCGCCACCGTGTCCACGCGCATGTGTTGCATTTGGGTGCGGTCGGGTTTTGCGGGGGGCTTTCGACCTTTTCCTCCTTCGTCGCTGATCTTGAAGTCATGGCAATGTCCAGCGGCTGCATGGCCGCTGTCGCCGCCGTGGCGGAAATTGCTGTCGGTCTGGGTGCCGCCATTCTGGGTGAGATGACGGGGCGGCGGTTCCAATCAGGTGGTTTCCGGACATGACCGACCTGTATCTGCACGCAATGTTTGGCCTGGGCGGGGGTCTTGGCGCCGTGATGCGGCATTGGCTTGCGCTCAAAGTCACGCACCAACTGCCATTGTCCACCCTGATCGTGAATATTCTGGGCAGTCTCTTTTTGGGCCTGTGGATAGGGTATCTGGGCGGTGCCGCAGACATGGGCGAAGAAGAAAAACGGCTGGTTTTCGGGTTTTGCGGCGGGTTCACGACCTTTTCCAGCTTCGCCTATCAGTCGCTGGAGCTGCACCGCGAACGGACAATCGCTTTGGCAGCCGCGAATATCCTGCTCAGCCTTGTTTTGTGCTGGGCGAGCTTGTGGCTGGGTCTGACGGTCATGCGCTAATGTGCGTGAACGCTGACTTCCGTACCCGGTTTCGGCGCCCGACAAAAGAATACCAGTGGGATCGTCGCCAATGCCAGAAGCCCCAGGTTGTTGAACACAGTCAGATAAGAGATCATCTCAGCCTGCCGCGCGATCTCCTGCCCCAGAATTGCCGCCCCTTGCGGGCTGTCCGGTGCCAGGCCAAGCGGCTTCAGATATGCCTGTGCGGCGGGATTGTAAGGTGTCACGTTCTGGCTGAGGGTCGCGGTATTCGTCTGCAGACCACGCACGACCCAAGTACCGACCAGCGATATGCCAACTGACGAGCCCAACTGCCGGGTCACGTTGAACAGCCCCGAGGCTTCATCCTGGCGGGCCTTGCTGATGCTTTCGAAGGCAAGAATGGACATGGGTACAAAAACCAGTCCCATGCCCAATCCGCTGACCGCACCTGGCCAGGCCAATTGCCAGAAACCGGCATTCAGATTGAGCGCGCCCAGCATGAAGTTCCCGATGGCTGTCAGCAATAAACCCAGACCGGTCAAAAGCCGGGGATCGAACCGTGTAACCAGCACGGACCCCGTCAACACCATCGAAAGTCCCGCCGCAATCCCGCGCGGGATGAACAAATGCCCGGACTCGATGACGGGAAAGTCCAGAAGATTCTGGACAAAGGTCGGCAGGATCGCGATCCCGCCGAACAGGGAAATCGCAAAACCTGCGATGATCAGATTGCACAGCGCGAAATTGCGATCCGCAAACAGCCGCAGATCGACAACCGCGTTTTTGGCGGACAGGGCATGAACAATAAAACCAAGCGCGCCCAGAACCGAGGCGATCAACGCGACCTGAATGACCCGAGAGGACAGCCAATCCTTGGTCTCGCCCTGATCGAGTATGAATTGAAGGCATCCGATCCCGACCGCCAGCAGCGCAAGACCTTTCCAGTCAATCCGAACTTCTTCGGTCTTGTCATCAGGCAGTTCCCCGGCCAGCAGCAACAGTGCCATGGCCGCCACGGGAAGGTTGACGAAGAACACCATGCGCCACGAGAAATACTCGGTCAGGATTGCACCGACTGTAGGCCCAAGAACCGGCGCGACGACCACACCCAACCCGAATACAGCCATTGCATTGCCGCGTTTTTCCTTTGGAAACGCATCAAACAGGATGGATTGCGACAGGGGGATCAGGAACGCTCCGAACATGCCTTGCGCCAGACGGAATGCAACTATGGTCTCAAGGCTCCAGGACAGGCCACACATCACCGACATGGTGGCGAACCCGGTAACAGCGGTCAGGATCAGGCGGCGGCGGCCCACTCGCCGCGCAACAAACCCGGTCAAAGGCATAACCACAACAGCCGAGACGATATAGCTGGTCAATATCCATGTCGCCTGATCGGTGGTCGCTCCGAATGCCGCCTGAATATGAGGCAGAGCAACGTTGACGATCGTACTGTCCAGCACCTCAAGGATGGCGCTCAGCAATACGGCGATAACGATCACCGGATTCACATGGCTGGCGACCGTATATGTCACTTTTCAGCCTGAGCAGACGTAGTGTCCACCGTCACTTTACTGCTGCCACCGACGCGCAAGGGTGCGTCGGTCGGATCCAGCGCGATGCGCACGGGAAACCGGCGTGTAACCTTGACCCAATTCCCGCTGGAATTCTCGGACGGCAATAGAGAGAATGTATCCCCCGACCCCCGACCGATCGAGGCGATCTTGCCGGTCAGCGACATGCCCGGCAACATATCGACCCTGACGGTCACGGGCTGTCCCGGACGAATACGCGGCAATGCAGTTTCCTTGAAATTGGCATCCACCCACCAATCAGAAGACTCGATAATTGAAAATTGCGGGGCGTTGGCAGATACAGCTGAGCCGGGCCGTAGGGTCAGATTGGCGATCCAGCCGTCTGCCGCCGCGTAAACTTTGGTCCAGTTCAGGTTCGCCTTCGCAATTTCAAGCTGCGCCTGTGTCGCCAGCACATCGTCCTTTTTTGCCGCCAATCCGCTGCGCAATGCCAGAAGGCTGGACTGGCTTGTTGTCAGCCGTGCCGAGGCCTGCGCAGCATCGGTCGTGGCCTGATCCAGCGAGACCTGCGCGACATCCCCGCTGGCGAACAACGCCTTGGAGCGCTCGAAATTCTTCTGTGCAGTATCAAATGCGGATTGCGCCGACTTCACTGATGCTTCGGCCGCCGCGATCTGGGTTGAATAGGACTGAGCCTGCTGCCTGGCGCTGTCCAGATCGGCCTGGGCCTGATCGACCGACGCGTTGAATTGTGTGGCATCGATTTCAAACAAAAGATCGCCCGCGTTGACCTTTTGGTTTTCTACGACAGAAAGGCCGGACACCTGCCCTGTGACCTGCGCGGCCACATAAATGATGTTGGCCCCGATATAGGCGTCCTTGGTCGACGGGTAACGCTCCTCATGGCGCCAGTACAGAAGCAGTCCGGCGGCAATCGCGCCCAGCATGGCAATGACAGCGACGGTTTTCAGGGATTTCATGTGATCCGTTCCAAATGAGTGCCGAAGTTGAGGGTCCGTCACATCGGGATCGTGTGCATCCGCACAGACAGATTGCCCAGAATCCAGACAGTTCCAAGGATGATGATGAGCAGGACCAATGTCGAAAACAGGACCAGATCCAGATCCTCGCGACTGCTGCGGCGACGATCAATATGCAGGAAATAGACCAGTTGAACGATCAGCTGCGCCAGACCCAGAAGGCCAATGGTCAGATAGACCCCGGGGGTTTCGATACCGTACCGATAGGCGATCATGAATACGGCCAGGGTCAGCACCAGCGACCCGCCATACCCTATCAGATATCGGCGCCGTTCGCGGCGGAACATCTCGGTCTGCTTATCCATAAGTCAGCCCTCCGAAGTAGACGATGGTGATGATGCCGATCCAGATCAGGTCAAGGAAATGCCAGAACAGCGCCAGCCTTATGACGCGCGAGATCACCTTGTCGGTCATCCCCATCACCCGCAGCTGAATGCCCAGCACGACGAGCCAGACACAGCCAGCGGCCACATGCAACCCGTGCAGCGGGACCAGCCCGAAGAAGGCAGACAGAAACCCGCTGCGCTGTGGCACCCCGCCCTTTTCCGCCATGGCCATGAAGTCGCGAACCTCGAGCACCAGAAAGCTGATGCCCAGCAGCAATGTCAGGCAGAACCAGAAAATGACACGCACGCGCGGCCGGTTGTATTTCAACGCCAGCATGGCCAGACCAACCGTCAGGCTGCTTGTCAGCAGGATCATGGTCTGGGCGAAGATGCTGTAAAGGTCGAACAGTTCATGTGGTCCGGGGCCACCCGCCTGCGCGTCGATCATCGTGATGTAGATCGCAAACATCAGGCCGAAATAGACCAGATCGCTCATCAGGAAGACCCAGAATCCGAATGTTACGACCTCGCTCGATTTATCGGCGCTGGCGTGGTTTTCGCCCAGATTCAGACCCGGATAGCTGTGTGAGGGTGCGCGTCTCATGTCGCGGCCTCCAGATCGGGGCCGGCAAGACCGCGGTTTTCCGAGGCGGTTTCCAGATCGCGGTTCACGGGTTGGGATTTGCGCACCAGATCCAGCCAGGCTTCGTGCTGTTTGCGGACCTCTTCGGCCGGGATCACCTCCTCGGTGTCGGTGTTGAAGGTCCAGATGATGACCGCCAGGATCATCAGAACGGTCATCAGGATGGCCAGCCACCAGATCCACCAGACCAAAGCGAACATCCAAACACCGCTGAGCACGCAAAGCGCAAAGCCGATGGCCGTATTGCGGGGCATCTCGATGTCTTCATAGGCATCCGGGGATGGGTAGACCGTTCTGTTTTCCTTGGCCGCGGCAAAGTCATCCCGGTCGGACACCTGCGGAATGATCGCAAAATTGTAAGCCGGCGGCGGTGCCGGTGTCGCCCATTCCAGCGTTCGCGCGTCCCACGGGTCGCCAACCGGTACACGTGTCTTTGCGCGATCCCTGATACTGACCCAAAGTTGCACCAGCACCGACAACAGCGCCATCAGAATGACGAGCGAGCCGACAACTGCGGCGATCATATAGGGGTGGAAGCTCGGATCCTCCCAACTGAAGGACCGGCGCGGCATACCCATCAGGCCAACAAAGTAAAGCGGCAGGAAGGTCAGCATAAAGCCGACGGTCCACAGGGCCACAGACACCCTGCCCCAAAACTCGCTTAGCCGAAAGCCAAACGCCTTGGGGAACCAGTAATTGTATCCGGCCAACAGGCCAAACAGGACACCCGGCAACAGCACGTTGTGGAAATGAGCCACCAGAAACAGGGTATTGTGTACCTGATAATCCACGGTGGGATTAGCCAGTATCACGCCGCTAAGCCCGCCGATGACAAACAGCATCAGAAACGACAGGCCATACAGCATCGGAACCGAGAACCGGATACGGCCACGGTACAGAGTCGCCATCCAGTCATAGACCTTTACGCCGGTCGGGATGGCAATCAGCATGGTCGCGATGCCGAAAACCGCGTTGATCAGGGCGCTTTGGCCCATGGTGAAGAAGTGGTGCAACCAGACGGTAAAGGACAGCACCGCAATCGACATCGTGGCGATAACCAGTGAGTTGTATCCATACAACCGTTTGGCCGAAAAGGTCGCGAAGATCTCGGAATAGATACCATAGGCGGGCAGAACCAAAAGGTAGACCTCGGGGTGGCCGAATAGCCAGAACAGGTTGGCATAGTTCATCATGTTGCCGCCAAGGTCGTTGGTGAAAAAGTGGAAGTCGAGATAGCGATCGGCCGCCAGCAACAGCGCGGCGACCCCAAGCGGCGGCATGGCGAAGATGATCAGGATCGAACTGCAGATGATCGTCCAGCAGTACATCGGAAGCCGCATGAACGTCATTCCGGGCGCGCGCAGTTTGTAAATCGTGACGGCAAAGTTGATGCCCGTCAGCGTTGTGCCGACGCCCGAGACGACAATGGCCCAGATCCAGTAATCCGGTCCAACGCCCGGATTGAAGGTTGCACCCGTGTAGGGCGGATAGGCCGTCCAGCCGCCCGTCGAGAACTCACCCACAACCAACGACACCATCAGCATCATGCCAGCCGAAACGGTCAGTCCCAACCCGATCTGGTTCATCACCGGAAACGCCACATCCCGCGCGCCAATCATCAACGGGACTAGATAATTTGCGACCCCAAAGACAAACGGAACGGCGACAAAAAACACCATGATTGTACCATGGGTGCTGAACAGTTCCGCAAAATGCTCGGCTTCAAGAAATCCGTCGCCCGGTCCCGCCGCCTGCTGGGCGCGCATGACAACGCCCTCCAATACGCCGCGTGCCAACATGACGATGGCGAAGACGATATACATGATGCCGATCTTCTTGTGATCCGCGCTGGTCAGCCAGTCGCGCCACAATGGTCCCCAAAGGCGGAACCATGTCAGCAGGCCCAAAACCGCAATGGCACCGACGATCACGATGCCCGCCGCCACATTGGCAACGATTTCATTGGCGTTGGGATCCCGGATCAGTCCGCTGATCGGAAAGGCATCCCAGTCGAGGCGGCCAAAGAACCCTGATCCGACCGTCGTCATTGACTGACCTCCTGCCCGAACTGCGCGGTTCCCGGCTGTTGATCCCGAGGCAACGGTTTGCCGCTGTGGTATCGGTGAAGAATGGACATGAACAGATCTTTGTCATCCAGAGTAAAATAGAGCGCGTTTTCCGGCATTTGCGCCGTGCCAAGCGCCGCCTGAACCTCATCCCGGTCAGTTCGCTTGGCCAAAGTCCGATAGGTTTCAGGGTCAAGCGGGATACCATTGGAACGCACACTTTCCACCCATGCATTGAAATCGTCAGGCTGCATCGCCAGCGTCTGAAACTTCTGTTTTGTAAAACCCCGACCATTGTACTGCGTGTTTTCCCCCTGCATCCGTTCAGGATGGTCAGCAACAAGGTGCAGTTTGGTTGTCATCCCCGGCATCGCATAGATCTGACCCGCCAAGGCCGGGATCATGAAGGACTGCATCACAGTGTCGGTTGTCAGCGTCATCGCCACCTGCTGCTTGACCGGGATGCCCAGCTCTCCGACACTTGCGATGCCCAGGTCGGGGTAGATGAACAGCCATTTCCAGTCGAGCCCGACAACCTGCACCTCCAACGCGGGCGCATCACCGAAAGGCGCGGCATAAGGGTCAAGACGATGGGTCGCCTTCCACAGGTAGAAGGACAGTATCGCCACTATGACAACAGGCACCCCCCACATCAGGAATTCAAGCCTGAACGAAAAATCCCAGTTTGGTCGATACTGGGCAGTGCTGCCCTTGTGGCGGCGGTAACGCAGGGCAATCAAGGGAACCAACACCAGGACAGGAATGACAGCGACCATGATCAATATTGTTGCGCGCAGCAGATGGGTTTTCTGAACAGCCGCAATTGGCCCTTGCGGGTTCATGAAACTGTCGCTTGCGCCAGCCAATTGGGGCGAGGCAAACAAAACCACCAATGCCGCCAGTATTGAAACTGGCGCAGGAGAGATCCTGAAACTGGTCACGCCTGCCCGTCCCCTCATGCCGTTGTTTTCCGCCCAACTATCGACACTGTCACAGATTTTCTCAAGGTTTTTTACCGTACCGGAGATTGATCGGCGCGCTGGCGGCTCAACCAAAGCCGACAAACGGAGGTCATGGCTGTTGACTTGGACTGCGCCAGAGTCGAAACCGGAGTGGTGATGAAACTGGTTGTTTTTGTTCTTTCCCTTCTGTGCCTGCCAGCCGCAACACTGGCGCAGGATCGCGCCACGGTTGAAAAACAGTTTCAAACCTGGCTGAACACCACGGTATGGCCTCAGGCCCGCGCCAAAGGCGTTTTGCGTCGCACGATGGAACAGGCGTTTGAGGGCGTGACCCTGAATTGGGATCTGCCCGACCTCGTCCCTCCCGGTACAAAGGCAAAAACCCCCAGGCAGCAAAAACAGGCCGAGTTCGGGTCCCCGGGACGTTACTTCAACGCGGGTTCCGTAAACGGCGCCACATCGGAAGGGCGAAGAATGGCGGCCCGCCATTCCACCACACTAGACCAGGTCGAAAGACAGACGGGTGTGCCTGGCCGGATCATTCTGGCGATATGGGGTCGTGAAAGCGGGTATGGTCAGGTGCCGATCCGGTACGACGCGTTCGAGGTTCTTGGCACCAAGGGGTTCATGAGCACACGCGCCGAGTACTTCACAGCCGAACTGGTCGCCGCCCTGCAGATCGCGCAGGCCGGCCACATGCCTGCGCGCACCATGAAAAGCAGTTGGGCCGGGGCGCTTGGGCAGCCACAATTCATGCCATCGAACTTCCTGACCTATGCAGCAGATGGAAACGGCGATGGGCGCGCCGACATCTGGGGCTCGGCGGAAGACACCATAGCGTCAATCGGGAACTATCTGCACCGTCATGGCTGGATCTCCGGTCGGGACTGGGGGTTCGAGGTTGATGTTCCCGGGTCGGTTTCCTGTGCGCTTGAAGGTCCCGATCAGGGTCGCCCCATTCATGAATGGGAGGCAATGGGGATCACGCGTGTCTCCGGCAAACCATTTCCGGCCCACGAAAGGGACGGCGTTGGGTATCTGATGATGCCGGCGGGACGGTTCGGGCCAGCCTTTGTCGTGACACCCAATTTCTATGTGCTCAAAGAGTACAACAAAAGCGACCTCTACGCCCTGTTCGTGGGCCACGTCGGCGACCGTATTCAATATGGGGTCGGCGATTTCACCGGGCGCTGGGGCAAGGTCGGCGGGCTTTTTCGATCAGACGTTGCCACGATGCAAAGGGCGCTGGAGAAACAGGGGCACGATGTCGGGGGAGCGGACGGGCTGCCGGGATTCAAAACGCGCCGGTCAATCGGGCGCTGGCAGTCTTCGACAGGTCAGTCCCCCACCTGCTTTCCGCAAGCGCACATGAAAGCGGACCTGAGGGGCTGAGCGTCATTCGATCGGCACCAAGGGTATAGCGATTCGCTGTCTCCCGGCCTTGGAAGCGCAAGTCTTGGCGGTTTTCCAAAGACACATTCTGGATGCAGGTTCACGAAAATGTCACGGACCCCCCGGGGTTCCTTCCTAAAATTTCCGACGCACCCACGGTTTAGGAAGTAATCCACCTTTGGTTGTTCAAACGAACGGCCAAGGCTTTAACCTTTTCGAAAACAATGTCACCTTCTGCCGCAGTGAAAGGCGACTTTCGCAAACAGTTCCCGACTGCATACCGAAAGACTGCGACGCGGTGTTCATTGCGATCAGTAACAAGACATATGGACCCCTCCCGGTTTTGTTCGGAGTCGGACAACCAAGGCAGGCGCACGCCACCCCTAAAAGGGTTTTGCGCCTTTGCTTCAAAAAACGGGAGTACATAACATGAAAAAGACTATTCGGATGTCGCTGGCGGGGCTGTTGTCCTCGACCATTATCGCAGGCGTGGCCTTTGCCGCCGGAACCCATCCTGTAACCGGTGAGGCACTGGCCGACGACCAGACCTTTACCTATCGCATTCTGGACGAACACAGCTCGGTCGATCCGCAGGTTGTCGAAGATGTCTCGGGCGCGGAAATCGTTCGCGACCTGTTCGAGGGTTTGATGAACCAGGACGAAGACGGCAACCTGGTGCCTGGTGTGGCTACGGAATATTCCGTCAATGACACCAAGGACGTCTACACCTTCACATTGCGTGACAATGCAAAGTGGTCGAACGGCGATCCGGTCACGGCGGGTGATTTCGTTTATGCCTGGAAGCGCGCGGTCGATCCCGAACTGTCCTCGCCCTACGCCTGGTTCATGGAACTGATGTCGATCGAGAACGCCGCCGCAATTATTGCCGGTGAAAAGCCCGTGGATGAACTGGGCGTCAAGGCAATCGACGACAAGACTCTGGAAGTCCGCCTGAGCGCCCCGCTGCCATATTTCCCGCAGATGACCACACATTCGACCACCTTCCCTGCCCCGCAGAAAGTGATCGAAGAGTTCGGCGATGCATGGACCAAGCCCGGAAACATCGTATCGAACGGTGCCTATGTCCTGACCGAGCATTTGCCGCAGGAACGTTCGGTACGCGAACGCAATGAAATGTACTGGGACAACGACAACACCATCATCGACAAGGTTGTGTCACTGGTGATCAACGACGAAAACGTCGCCCTGACCCGGTATCTGGCTGGTGAACTTGACCGCACCGAAATTCCCGCCGGTCAGTACCCGCGCCTGAAAGAGGAACACCCTGAAGAAGCCATCAGCTTCCCGCGTCTTTGCAACTACTATTACACGTTCAACCTGTCCGAGGGTGGCCCTGAGGCATTCAAGGACCCCAACGTCCGTCAAGCCTTGTCTCTTGCAGTCGACCGCGCAATCATCACTGAAAAGGTCATGGCGGGCGGACAGCCGCAGGCATACACCTTTGCGCCCGAGGCAACTGCCGGCTTCACAGTTCCGGCTGTAGAAATGGCTTCGATGACCCAGCCAGAACGGGACGAGCTGGCCAAGGAACTGCTGGCCGAAGCAGGTTTTGGCCCCGACAATCCGCTGAGCTTCGAGATGGTCTACAACACCTCGGAAGACCACAAGAAGGTTGCCGTGGCACTGAGCCAGATGTGGAAACAGAAACTGGGTGTTCAGGTCGAACTCGCCAACATGGAGTGGAAAGTCTTCCTGGAAGAGCGCGGCAACCAGAACTTTGATCTGGCTCGTGGCGCATGGTGTGGCGACTATAACGAAGCGTCCACTTTCCTTGACCTGCTGCAATCCGATTCCGGTTATAACGACGGCAAGTACAATAACGCGCGCGTCGACGAGTTGCTGGCCGAGGCCAAAACCTCGAACGATCCGGCACCGCTTTACACGGAAGTCGAGCGCATTATCGCGCATGAAACCCCTGTGATCCCGATCTACCACTACGCCGGTGTCTACATGATGGACAGTGACGTCGGTAACTGGCCGGTGAAAAATGTCGAGCAGAACTGGTACTCGAGAAACCTCTACAAGCTCGCTGAATAATCGTTTTTGAACCGCGCCCTGTCCCGGTCACATCCGGGGCAGGGCCAATAAAAATGGGGGCATGAAATGCTTGCCTATAGTTTGCGGCGATTGCTCGTCGCCATTCCGACGATCCTGTTGCTGATCGTCGCCTGTTTCTTTCTGATGCACTTCGCGCCCGGCGGGCCCTTCACCTCGGAACGGCCGCTGCCGCCGCAGGTTCTGGCCAATATCGAGGCGCGGTACGGGTTGGACCAGCCGCTGTGGAAGCAGCTGTGGGACTACCTTTACAACATCGTCGTTCATTTTGACTTCGGCCCGTCCTTCAAGTTCAAGGACCGGGACGTCAACGACATCATCGCGCAGGGTTTCCCGATCTCGCTGACCTATGGTTCGCTGTCGTTTCTTGTGGCGACCGCAGTCGGTGTGAGCCTTGGGATTGCCGCCGCGATCAAGCACAATAGCTGGATCGATTATTTCGCGGTTGGTCTGGGTATCGCGGCGCAAGCGCTGCCCAACTTCATCATGGGCCCGATCCTTATCCTGACCTTTACCCTGTGGCTGGGCTGGCTGCCGGGCGGCGGCTGGAATGGCGGTCAGTGGCAGTACCTGATCATGCCGGTCATCGCGCTGGCGACGTCCTATATGGGCTCGATCGCGCGGATTACCCGGTCATCGATGCTGGAGGTTCTGAACTCGAACTTCATCCGAACCGCCCGCGCCAAGGGGCTGCCGACCAGAACCGTGATCTGGCGCCATGCGCTGAAACCCACGCTGCTGCCGGTCGTGTCCTATCTGGGACCGGTCTTCGTTTACGTGCTGACCGGCTCGGTCTTTGTCGACATCTATTTTTCGACCGGCGGTCTGGGTCAGGCCTACGTCGGCTCGGCCCTGTCGCGTGACTATGCCGTGCTGCTGGGGGTTACGATCCTGTACGGCGCGCTGACCGTTGTCGTGAACCTGCTTACCGACCTGGCCTATGCCTGGTTCGATCCGAAAATCCGTTACTGAGGGGCAGGCAATGCTTGGAAAATCTCAAAAAGCCGCCCATCTGGCCGAGGAAATCACCGATTACACGGTCATTCAGGGGCGCTCACTCTGGCAGGACGCGCGGATGCGTTTTGTCCGCAACAAGGCCGCGATGGCCAGTGTCTTCATTCTGGGGATGATCGTCCTGTTCACGATTATCGGACCCTATTTCGCAGCCTGGAACAACGAAGAGATCGACTGGAACGTCATGGGTGACGTGCGCGGCATGGGAATGCCGTCCATCGAGACCGGACACTATTTCGGCGTCGATGATCTGGGGCGCGATCTGTACAGCCGTGTCATTCAGGCAACCACGACGTCGCTGCTGGTGGGTCTGATCGGGGCGGCAACGGCGCTGATCGTGGGCACCTGCTACGGCATCGCTGCAGGTTATATCGGCGGCCGCACCGACAGTGTCATGATGCGCTTTGTCGACATCCTGCTGGCGATCCCGGCTACGCTGGTCATCATCCTGCTGCTTGTCGTGGCAGGGCGGTCATTCTTCATGCTGTTCATCGCCCTTGGGGCGGTCGGCTGGCTGACCATGGCGCGGATCGTGCGGGGACAAACTCTGACTCTTAAAAACCGCGAGTTTATCGAGGCCGCCCGCGCCGCCGGGGTCAGCGAGTTTACCATCATGTACCGCCACATCCTGCCCAACCTGCTGGGCGTGGTGATCGTCTATGCCTCGCTACTGGTGCCCGAGATGATCCTGACCGAAAGCTTCATCTCGTTCCTGGGTCTCGGGATTTCGGAACCTTACACCTCATTGGGCCGTCTGATTGCCGAAGGGGCCGGCACGATGAGCTATGGCACGCTGTGGCAGTTGATGTACCCCCTGACATTCTATGTCGCCATCATCATCACCATGTTCTTCATCGGTGACGGTCTGCGTGACGCTCTGGACCCGAAGGATCGCTGATATGAGCCTGTTTTCCGTAAAAGACCTGAGCGTCCGGTTCGACACTCCAGATGGCGTGGTCGAAGCCGTCAACGGCATCAGCTTCGACATAAATCCGGGTGAGTGCCTGGGCATTGTTGGCGAAAGTGGTTCGGGCAAAAGCCAGACCTTTATGGCCGCGATGGGGCTGTTGCCATCTGCAGGCCACGCGAGCGGGTCGGCAATGCTGAACGGCAAGGGAATCCTGAACCTGCCGGTACAAAAGCTCAATCAGATCCGTGGTGCCGATGTGGGAATGATCTTTCAGGATCCCCTTACGGCCCTGACGCCGCATTTGCGGGTCGGCCAGCAAATGCGCGAAGTGCTGCAGGTTCACGAAGGCTTGCAAGGTTCGGCTGCTCGTGCCCGGTGTCTGGACTGGCTGGACCGCGTGCGCATCCCCGAAGCCGCGCGCCGGTTGGATCAATACCCGCACGAGTTGTCCGGCGGGATGCGCCAGCGGGTCATGATCGCCATGTCGATGCTATGCAATCCCAAGCTGCTGATCGCGGACGAACCAACGACCGCCCTTGATGTAACGGTACAGGCCGACATTCTGGACCTGATGGTTCGACTGCAAAAGGACGAGGGTACGGCGATCGCGCTCATCACCCATGACATGGGCGTCGTGGCGCGGATGTGCGACCGCATTCAGGTCATGCGGCTTGGTCAATTCGTCGAGGCCGGTGACACCCGGGAAATTTTCCGCGCGCCTCAGCATGAATATACCCGCACATTGCTTGAGGCGATGCCGCGCATCGACGCCGGTGATGCCCCCAAAGCTTTGGCCAAGGTCGAAGAGCCGCTGCTCAAGGTCGATAACGTCAAGGTTCACTTCCCGATCCACGTCAAGGGCGGTTTGTTCGGGCGCAAGGTTCCACTAAAGGCGGTCGACGGTGTCAGCTTCGATATCCGCAAGGGTGAAACGCTGGGCGTTGTTGGCGAGTCGGGTTGCGGAAAATCCACGCTGGCACGGGCCGTACTTCAACTGATCGAGCCCAGTGCGGGCAATGTCAGCTGGCTGGGGCATCCGATCGTCGGACTGAGACGGGCAGAGCTGAACAAGTATCGCAAGGACCTGCAGATCGTGTTCCAGGATCCGCTGGCCAGTCTGGATCCGCGCATGACGATCTCGGCCTCGATTGCCGAGCCGCTGAAAACCTACCGCCCCGACCTGACCGAGCGGGAACGCAAGGAACTGGTCGCCGAGATGATGGAGCGGGTCGGCCTCAAGGCGAACATGATCAACCGTTATCCGCACGAATTGTCTGGCGGACAAAACCAGCGTGTGGGAATCGCCCGGGCGATGATCAACAAGCCAAAGCTGATCATCTGCGATGAAGCGGTTTCGGCTCTGGATGTGTCCATTCAAGCTCAGATCGTGGAATTGTTGCGAGAATTGCAACAGGAATTTGGCCTGTCGATGATCTTCATCAGCCATGATCTGTCCGTAGTGCGCGCGGTGTCGAACCGGATCATGGTCCTGTATCTTGGCCGTATCGTCGAACTGGGCGATGGCGAAGTGATTTGTTCCGATCCGGTTCACCCATACACAAAGTCGCTGATTTCGGCGGTACCGATACCCGACCCCGATGTGGAGCGAACACGCCAACGTCTGAAATTACCGGGAGAATTGCCGTCGCCCATGGATCCGAAGGCGGCCCTGCGGTTTCTGCCGAGTCGCCTGTCGGCCGGTCAACCGGACTATGTTCCGCAACTCAGCGAGATCGCACCCGATCACTACGTGGCCGAACATGATCCGCTGGAGATTATCATGAAGGCGTCCTGATACTGCTTCCGGCGCCTGATTGCAGGCGCCGGAGGTACGTTTTTCTGAACTGGGTTTGGACCGGATGTTTTGACTCCTCCGCATCGAGATGGCACCTTTCCGATCACTTCTAGCCTGGGAATCCGGGCGACGTTGATTGTTCAGGCATTGCAGCCTAAGAGGAGAGACCGGCCTCACCACACTCTGTCGGGCTCGTATTGAATTTGAGAGGTAACATGGCACGTAAGGTCACAAAGGCGATTTTCCCGGTTGCAGGGCTGGGTACGCGATTTTTGCCCGCAACAAAATCAGTTCCGAAAGAGATCATGACATTGGTTGACCGGCCGCTGGTTCAATACGCCATCGACGAAGCACGTGCCGCGGGAATTACCGAATTCATCTTTGTCACCTCGCGCGGGAAATCCGCGCTTGAGGATTATTTCGATCACAATCTAGTGCTCGAACAGGAACTCAAGGCCAAGGGCAAGGACGACCTGCTTGAAATCCTGAGCGCGACCAACATGGAAAGCGGCGCCATCGCCTATATCCGCCAGCACAAGGCACTGGGCCTGGGTCACGCGGTCTGGTGCGCGCGGCGTCTGATCGGGGACGAGCCCTTTGCCGTCATGTTGCCCGACGATGTGATCGCGGCGGACAAACCCTGCCTGCAGCAAATGGTCGAGGCCTATGAAGAAACCGGTGGCAACATGGTCGCCGCAATGGAAATTCCCAAGGACAAAACCAGTTCCTACGGTGTTCTCGATGTTGGCGAGAATATCGGTACGGTTGTCCGGACCAAGGGCATGGTCGAAAAGCCAAACCCCAATGAGGCCCCGTCCAACCTGGCGGTGATCGGGCGTTATATTCTGGGGCCGTCGGTCCTGTATAACCTCAATCAGAAAAAGAAGGGCAGCGGCGGTGAAATCCAGCTGACTGACGCGATTGCCGAAGACATTGTGAACGGTGTCCCTGTTTTCGGATACAAGTTCAACGGTCAGAGGTTCGATTGCGGTTCCAAATCCGGGTTCCTGCAAGCCACCGTGGCCTTTGCGTTGGCACGCAACGATTTGCGCGACGATCTGAGCCAGTATCTCCATGATGTCGTTGTTGCGGGAAAGGCGGCGCAATAGACCTTTGCGCAACCCGAACCCCTCTTTCAGGGCAAATGAAATCCAAAGGCAAACGTCATGACAACTGTCCATCCCGTCATTCTCTGCGGTGGCTCCGGGACCCGGCTGTGGCCCTTATCCCGCAAAAGCTATCCCAAGCAATTTGTGCCGCTGCTTGGCGAAACCAGCCTGTTGCAGGATTGTGCCGCGCGGATGTGCGGACCATCTGACGCGCCTTATGCCAAACCGCTGATCCTGACCAATGAAGCGTTTCGGTTCGTTGTACCCGAGCAGCTAAACGGCATTGGCATCGATCCCGGCCCGGTCCTGATCGAACCCGAGGGCCGCAATACTGCCCCAGCCGTATTGGCGGCTGCGCTATACTTGGCTGCTGAAAACCCGGACGCCATCATGCTTGTCGCCCCTTCCGATCACGTGATCCCGGACAAAGCCGCGTTCCACGCGGCTGTTGCCAAAGGTGTCGAAGCCATCCGCGAACGCGGTGATCTTGTGACCTTCGGCATCACTCCGAACCGACCGGAAACGGGGTATGGGTATCTGAAACTCAGCCACGCCCCGAACGCAGACACCGCAGTTCCGCTGGACCGGTTTGTTGAAAAGCCCGATCTCGAAAACGCCCAGGCAATGGTCGCCGATGGCAGCTATCTCTGGAACTCGGGTATTTTCCTGTTTGCGGTGAAAGACATCATTGCAAGTTTCGAACAACACGCCCCGGACCTGATCCCGCCGGTGCAAAAAGCGGTTACCGATGCGCAGACCGACCTTGGATTTCTGCGTCTCGATGCGACCGCTTGGAGTGAGGTCAACGATATCTCGATCGACTACGCGGTCATGGAAAGAGCAACTAACCTGAGCGTCGTGCCCTATGCCGCTGGCTGGTCTGACGTCGGAAGCTGGTCCGCTGTGCAGGAGTTGAGCAATCCTGACGCCGATGGCGTCGCCACGACCGGAGAAGTGACTGCAATCGATTGCCGCAATGTCCTGATCCGGTCGGAATCCCCGACGCAGGAAGTTGTGGCCATGGGGCTGGAAAACGTGATTACGGTTGCCATGCCCGATGCGGTTCTTGTGGCCAGCATGGACAAGGCGCAGGACGTAAAACTGGCCGTCGCTGCACTGAAAGCGAAAGGCGCGAAGCAGGCGGAATCTCTGCCGGTGGATCATCGCCCGTGGGGCTGGTTCGAAAGCCTTGTGATCGGGGACCGGTTTCAGGTGAAGCGTATCCATGTCCATCCCGGTGCCGCGCTGAGCCTTCAGTCACACCACCATCGCTCGGAGCACTGGATCGTTGTGGAAGGCACGGCCAAAGTCACGATTGACGACGACGTGCGCCTCGTGTCCGAGAACCAGTCGGTCTACATCCCGCTGGGTGCCACGCACCGGATGGAAAACCCCGGAAAGGTGCCGATGGTTCTGATCGAGGTGCAGACCGGAACATATCTGGGTGAGGATGACATCATCCGTTACGAGGATATCTACGCGCGCGACTAGGCGAACGATGTTCTCGCACGCGGTTCCTGGCCCTGTGTCAGGCAACCATTAGTTAATTAGCAAATCGTTTCGCGGGCGTTCGGCCCAGTCGGACAGGATTCATGTGTGTCACGGCAGGGTGGCGCGCAATGCAATTGTCGGACCGACAACCGCAGGAGGACGCCCGTGTCACAGACCTCACCCCGATTGGACCTGCCATTTCTACAACCTTCGCAGGCCCAGAAACACGTCACCCATAACGAGGCCCTGCGCCGGCTGGATCTCGTGGTGCAGCTCAGCGTGGTGGCCACCAACGCGACCACGCCTCCGCCGGTTCCGGAACAGGGCGAGGTTCATGCGCTGGGATCTGCGCCAACCGATGAATGGGCGGGTCAGGCAGGTAACCTTGCAGCTTGGCTGGACAACGCCTGGCACTTCCTTTCCCCCGGCATCGGATGGCGCGCCTGGGATCAGACCGCTGGCCAGATCAGGATTTGGGACGGATCTGCCTGGACTGATCCGCCGGTGGCGACACAGAATCTGAACGGTGTCGGCATCGCCACCAGCTATGACGGCACAAACCGCCTATCAGTGCGCGGCCCCGCCACGCTGTTCAGCCATGATGGCGGCGGACATCAGGTCAAGATCAACAAGGCCGGTTCCGGTGATACCGCATCGCTTTTGTTCCAGTCCAACTGGACCGGCCATGCGGAAATGGGGTTGGCTGGAAACACAGGGTTTTCCATCAAGGTCTCTCCTGATGGGGGCAGTTGGACCGAAGCGCTGCGCCTTGATCCGACCACCGGTATCGCGGACGGCGCCGCCATACAGGCCAGTGCCGACGACACAACGACAGGCCGCCTGATGCGGGCGGACTACGGATATGGTCCGGGCAATTTGCTGGGGTCTGTATCCGAGTCCGGCGGCATTCCAACTGGTGCGGTCATCGAACGGGGCAGTACAGCAAACGGTGACTATGTTCGTTTTGCCGATGGGACGCAGATCTGCACCGCCGCATTGAATGCCGTTGCGTGTACCACCGCCGAAGGGACGATGTTTGCAAGCAATACAGACACCTGGACCTTCCCTGTAAGCTTCGCCGCGGGTTCGGTTCCAGTCATCAGTGGCTCAGGGGGTGCGACATCCCGATTTGCAGGTTTTGATGGGCCTTCAGAAACACAGGTAACGTACAAGGTGTTGTCGGCATCCTCGGATGCAGACACGCACGCGCCAACGGCCATTGCAATCGGTCGCTGGTTCTGAACATCAGGCTGCCCGGGCTTTAGTCCGGGCAATCACTTCGAACGCAGATCTACGTCGTTCTGTTCAAGAAACCACGCATAAGTTTCGCGCAAACCATCCTCAAGCGACACGCGCGAGCGCCAGCCCATATCTGCCAATCGCGTGACGTCCATCAGCTTGCGCATTGTGCCATCAGGTTTGGACACATCCTGTGTGATCCGCCCCTCAAACCCCGTGACTTCAGCCACCAGCGCCGCCAGATCCGCAATCGAGATGTCCGAGCCGGTGCCAACATTGATGTGGCTCAGCATCGGTTGCGTGTTTGTCTCATATTTTTCGCGCGGCAGGTCGAGGACGAACAGCGATGCCTCGGCCATGTCATCCACATGCAGGAACTCGCGCCTCGGTTTTCCGGTTCCCCATATCACAACCTCGTCCAGCCCGTCGCGCTGTGCCTCGTGAAACCGCCGGATCAGGGCAGGCAGAACATGGCTGTTTTCGGGGTGGAAATTGTCCCCCGGACCATAGAGGTTCGTGGGCATGACCGAGCGGTAGTCGACACCGTGCTGACGGTTGTAGCTTTCGCACAGCTTGATCCCCGCGATCTTGGCAATCGCATACGGTTCGTTTGTCGGCTCTAACACGCCCGTCAGCAATGCATCTTCCCGCATCGGCTGCGGAACTGCGCGTGGATAGATGCAGGAACTGCCCAGTTGCAGCAGGCTTGTGACCCCGGCCGAAAAGGCCTGATGAATCACATTGCATTCAATCATCAGGTTTTCATAAATGAAATCAGCGGGGTACGTATTGTTGGCGTGAATGCCGCCAACCTTGGCCGCCGCCAAAATGACCACATCAGGTCGTTCATCCTGCATGAATTCCCGCACAGCTGTCTGGTCCGTCAGATTGAGCTCGGCTGACGTTCGGGTCACAAGCTCAATCGCTTCACCCCCAGCCTGACGATCCTGCAATCGGCGCAGGATGGCACCGCCGACCATGCCGCGATGCCCTGCTACGTAGATCTTGCGCATGGCGTCCCCCCTCAGCCGTTTTCCAGGCTGACCGGCAGCTCGAACCCGTGCTCTTTCAACAGCGCATGGCGTTTGGCTGTTTTCAGGTCTTCCAGAACCATCTCGGCGCACATTTCCTGCACGGTCAACTCCGGCTCCCACCCGAGCTTCTGTTTCGCCTTTGACGGATCACCCAACAGCGTCTCCACCTCGGCCGGGCGGAAATAACGGGGGTTGATCCGCAGGATGACATCACCGGGTTTCAAAGCCGGCGCATCGTTGCCTTCAATGGCGGTGACCGTAGCAACCTCATCCACCCCTTCGCCCGAAAACTTCAGCGAAATGCCGAGTTCAGCCGCTGACCATTCAACGAATTGACGCACAGAATACTGCTTGCCGGTTGCAATCACGAAATCCTCGGGATTGTCCTGTTGCAACATCATCCACTGCATACGGACATAATCCTTGGCATGTCCCCAGTCGCGCAAACTGTCGATGTTGCCCATATAAAGGCAATCTTCAAGCCCCTGCGCGATGTTGGCCAGACCGCGGGTGATCTTGCGCGTCACGAAGGTTTCGCCTCGGCGTGGGCTTTCATGATTGAACAGAATTCCGTTGCAGGCATAAAGACCATAAGCCTCGCGGTAGTTCACAGTGATCCAGTAGGAATACAGCTTGGCCACCGCATAGGGCGATCTGGGGTGGAACGGCGTCGTTTCCCGCTGCGGTGTTTCCTGAACCAGACCATACAATTCCGACGTCGAGGCCTGATAGAACCGCGTCTTGTCCTCGAGCCCGAGAAACCGGATCGCTTCAAGCAGGCGCAGGGTGCCAATTGCATCCACATCGGCGGTGTATTCCGGAGCTTCAAAACTGACGGCAACATGAGACTGTGCACCAAGGTTGTAGACCTCGTCAGGCTGCACCTCCTGCATGATCCGGGTCAGATTCGAGGTGTCGCTCAGGTCCCCGTAATGCAAATGCAGCTTCGGGTTCGGTACATGCGGATCCTGATAAATGTGATCGATGCGCTGCGTGTTGAAGGACGATGCCCGTCGTTTGATTCCGTGAACTTCGTAGCCTTTTTCCAGCAGAAACTCGGCCAGATACGACCCATCCTGGCCCGTGATACCGGTAATCAATGCCTTTTTGGTCATATCTGCGCCTCACAAATATCAATGTGTCAGTTTAGCGTCTCAAAAACAGCAAGAAACCATGGAATGCAAGCCAAGGTCACAGTCAGGCATTGAATCCGGCGGAAGATTCTTCGAATGTGCGGTCGCCAGACTTGGTAATTGGTAAGAAGGATTTTAACGAATGCGTATTGCAATGATCGGAACTGGCTATGTCGGTTTGGTATCCGGTGTCTGTTTCTCGGATTTTGGCCATGACGTGATTTGCGTCGACAAGGCCCGGGAAAAAATCGAGATGCTGCAGGCCGGAAAGGTTCCGATCTATGAGCCGGGCCTTGATGTGCTTATGGCCAAGAACGTGGCGGCCGGCCGGCTGAGCTTTACCACTGATTTGACTTCAGCTGTCGATGGCGCGGATGCCGTTTTCATAGCTGTTGGGACACCCACCCGTCGGGGCGACGGACACGCGGACCTGACTTATGTGATGGCCGCCGCAGAAGAGATCGCACGAGCCATAACCGGCTACACCGTTGTTGTCACCAAATCGACCGTTCCGGTCGGAACCAATCGCCGGGTGCATCAGGTCGTTTCTGCCGCAAATCCCCAAGCCGATTTCGACGTCGCCTCGAACCCCGAGTTTTTGCGCGAGGGTGCCGCAATTGACGACTTCATGCGCCCCGACCGTGTGGTTGTCGGCGTCGAAAGCGACCGCGCGGCAGACGTGATGGCCGAAATCTACCGCCCGCTCTATTTGCGCGATTTCCCGATCCTGACTACCGATCTGGAAAGCGCCGAGATGATCAAATACGCGGCGAACGCCTTTCTTGCGACCAAAATCACCTTCATGAACGAAATCGCGGGCCTGTGTGAAAAGGCGGGGGGCGACGTCAAGGAAGTGGCGCGCGGCATTGGCCTCGATGGCCGGATCGGCAACAAGTTCCTGCACGCAGGCCCCGGCTATGGCGGTTCGTGTTTTCCCAAGGACACCGCTGCGCTGGCCCGGATCGGGCAGGAGCATGCGCACCCGATGCAGATCACCGAAACCGTCATTCGCGTGAACGACGAGGTCAAGAAACGCATGATTGGCAAGATCCGGGACGCCTGTGACGACAGTTTCAACGGCAAGACCATTGCGGTTCTGGGCGTGACGTTCAAACCCAATACCGACGACATGCGGGATGCTCCGTCACTGACCATCGTCCCTGCCCTGATCGGCGGTGGCGCAAAGGTCCGCGTTGTCGATCCGCAGGGCCGGTCCGAGGGTGAAGCACTGTTGCCCGGCGTCGAGTGGTCCGACGATCCGTATACCGCGGCAAAGGATGCGGATGCGGTGGTAATACTGACGGAATGGAACGAGTTTCGCGCACTGAACCTGACGGAACTGGCTGGGACCATGAAAACCGCAAGGATGGTCGATTTGCGCAACGTCTATTCCGGCAGCACTGCGTTGAAATCCGGTTTTGATACCTATGTAGGTGTCGGGCGCTGAACGCGCCCGACTAATCCATCAGACCTTATCCAACTCTTCCTGCAGTTTTGCCATCTCACCTTCGTGCATCTCAATGGACTGCGCCGGATATGGAAAGGCTTTGGCCTGCACCTCGGATTGAAATGCCTTCAGCGCCACGACCCGCTCGTGATACATCTGCTTGTGCAGACGGCCCAGATTGCCAAAGGCATGGGCGTGACGCGGAGGATTTTCCGCTTCGCCGCAAATATCGGCCATGAACAGGAAAATCACGTCACCCGCATTGCCCGACCCCAATGAAACCGTGACGATCGAAGTCTTGTCGTTCAGCAGGTTCAAAGTGTCTTCGGCGACACATTCGATTTCGCAGGCCATCGCGCCTGCGTCCTCATAGCGCTTGAAGGTCTTGTAGATCTGCATCGCCTCATCGGCGGTACGGCCAAAGGCCCGCAATCCCCCGGCCCAATGGCTGAGCGACGGAACCAGCCCCATATGAACCTGAACCGGAATGCTTTCACGCGCCAGCATTTCCACCACGTCGTACGAGCGGTTGGTGAAATACATGTCCGCGCCCTTTTCCATACACTCGATGGCATGGCGCATGATCTCGTCATTGGTGGCGAACTGGCCCCAGTTCATGGCAGTACCGGCGAAATGGGTCGGTGCAATCTCACGCGCCATGTCCAGGTGCACATCCCACAGCGTCAGCAGGTCAATCCCCGCATCCACGCAGGCCTGTATCTCGGCCTCGTTCGCCGGGTTGCACATAGTCAAACGCTGGCCGGTTTTCTTCAGGTCCAGCAGATCCTTGACGGTATAGTTTCGCCGGGCCGGGCGGCGGCCGAAAGTATAGATGTTTTTCATGATCTTCCCTGTTTTCAAATAGCAGTTGCCGGGCCAAATAAGACCCGGCAATGACCGTTTTCGGTTGGCTTACTCGGCTGCCCAGATCTTACGGCGGCGTTTCTTGACCATCTCGTTGCCCTCGTCGGTTCCGTCATGGAAAGTATTGAACCACTCATCCCACGGCGTTTCCCAGGTGCCGTAATTGCAGTCAAAGAACCTGTGGTGCAGCTGATGAAAAAAGTCTCCGACCAGGAATTTACCCTTGTTGCCGAACTTCACATGCTCGAACCCGGCATGAGAGGTCGGCGCGCCAATCCCGTGGTGAAACAGCAGAAAGATGGCATGGATCGGGTGAGACGGTAGAAGGAAGAAAATCATCGTGTCGAACATCAGAAAGAAGCTTTCAACCGGATGCATCGCCAGACCTGACCATGGACCGGTATTGATGTTGCGGTGATGCCAGGCGTGCACCTTGGTATAAAGCGGGCCGACATGCAGCAGCCGGTGCAGCCAGTAGAAATGGAAACCTGCCCAGATCGGAATGAACACAACCATGGCAATGAACCAGATCGGATTGCCATCAAGGGAAATCATCGTCACCCACCCATTGGCGTAGGCATACAGAATGAAGCATTCCCAGAACGTCCAGAATGTCAGCGCCGGACCCAGGGTCCAGAACATGTTGTCCCAGACCTGGTTTTTGAAGGTAAAGACCTTGGCGCCTTTCATCATCGGGCGCATGTCATATCGGTATTCGTCCTGCTGGGTGCGGAATTTCCACAAGGCCAAATGCAAGCCGCCCGCAACCACCATAAGGATGCAGAAATTGCGGAACCAGATCTCGGCCACCCAATCCCAACTCAGCGTTTCGATCCGGGCCAGAGACGGGGTCAGATAGGTCCACGTGATGATCGCGAAGACCAAAAGCAACGCGCGCAGCGCCAATGGATTCCAGCTTTGCAGCAGGTATCGCAAGGTGGCCAGAGGCTTCATCGGCCAGTCCCAATAGGGCGAGGTCTGAATTGGCAATTGCGGGGTATAGTTCCAGATCTTGCGCTTTGGACGCGGCTGGGGGGGTGAATCCGACATGATGTGGCTCGTCTGTTCAATTTGCTGATCGCCACCTTAGGATCTGTGAGGGAAAGCTCAGAACTTATTGTCTTGCCGGTCAGCCTAAGTTTTGCTTAGCCTGATTTCATGGCAACCCGAATTCCTTCGCTGAACTGGCTGCGCGTTTTCGAAGCAGCAGCACGTACCGAAAGCTTTTCCCGCGCGGCCGCGCAGCTGAACATGTCCGCCGCCGCCGTCAGCCAGCAGGTCAAGGCGCTGGAAACCCGCCTTGGTACACCACTGTTTCACCGCCACGCCCACGCAGTGACACTGACCGAGGCAGGCCGCGCCTATCTGCCATCGGTTCAGCAATCACTGCTGATGCTGGAAACGGCCACGACGGGCCTGTTCGGCGAGACCCGGGAACAACGCCTCTACGTTCAATCCGTTCTGTTGTTCGCACATGGGGTTCTTGCCGGTGGTCTGCCTGCCTTTCAGGCGGAACAACCTCGCATCAACTTGTCGCTGTCCACAGGCAACATGATCTCGGATTTCGCAAACCAGTTTTCTGATCTGCAAATCGTGTTCGGCAATCCGGCCCTCTTGAACACCGAATGGGACGAGTTGCTGAAAGAGCGCCTTTTCCCGATCGCTCCACCAGAGATAGCCGCGCAGATCAGATCGCCCCAGGACCTGTTCAAATTCACCTTGATCGAGGTCTCAACACACCGCGCAAGCTGGCCGCACCTGTTCGAGGCCCTGCGCCTGCCCGCCGGTCAAGCCCGCTATTTCTTCGCCGACAATTCCCTGATGGCGGCCGAGTTGTCGGCCAGTGGCGGCGGCATTGCGCTGGCCCGCGCGCCCGCATCGGACAGGATAATGCAACTGTCGGGACTTGTCCCCTGCCTGCCCGGCATCAGTGTTCCGGGACAGGAAGCCTATCATTTGATCTATCCATCGCGTACCGCGCTGCGTCCTCCGGCTCGTGTGTTTCGCGATTGGCTGCTGGACTATAGTGCAGCCGTCCAGACGCGGTAACGTCCTTGCCCCGTGACCTCCCGGATCAGGCCGCGACGCGTGAAACGGTCGAGGTTTCTCTGAACTGCCGCACGCGAGGCTTGGGTCAGTTCCTCCGCCAAAGGTGCCGATATCATGGGCCAGGCCGTCAACGCGTCAAGCAATAGCGGAGGCGTCCGGCCGCTCAGATCCTGCGTGGCGTCACGCGCGCGCTGTTCCCACGCGCTCACACGATCCAGATGCAACAGTGCGGCCAGAACCGCCTGCCCTGCTCCGCTCAGCCATGCCTCCAGTTTTTCTTTAGGCTCGCCAGTCCCGCGCAACGCGCCCGGGCCGGACAGCGCAAGTGGAAGAAACAGTGCCCCGCCCCGCCCCATCTTCGCGGCAAGGCGCGCGGCTATGATTGCCGCCTCGGTGTCCTGTCCGATGCCCTGCGCCAGACTGCGCCACGCGTGAAACCCAACTGCTGCCTGCGTTATCGGGTGCAAACTGTCCGTGTTGCGCATGACGTCAGCCAGATCGGCCACTGCTTCGGGTACTTCTTCGACCCCCTGACCCATTCGGTCCAGAAAAGCTGTCAATCCGGACTCCCACCCGCCTTCTGACGGGTCGGCACCTGTCGTCAGGCGACGCACGGCCCAGCCCGCGCGAAACAGGGCCTGAATGTCATCGCCGGTCGAGCCCAGCCGCAAACCGGTCCACAGCGCCAGACGATCGGCGCTGATCCGGTCCCCCGTCCACCAACCCAGGTCAGACACTTCCATCAAGGCCAGACGATGGCCCCATCCTTTGGGCCCGGCCCGCAGACGCTCGTCCAATGCACCGAAGGTGACCGCGACATCGGCCAGTTCATTGGACAACTCCGACTGCCCTGCATACCAGTCGCGTGGATCGAACAGCAGGCGTTCCTGCATCCGCGTTCCAGGCGGCAGATACTCCGGAAGCACTTCATCTTCGTCCGGAGGCAGGAACCAAAGATCTTCGTCCTCGGACGGGTCCGCGTCATAGATACTTTGCGGGCCGAGCGGATCGGCCTCATCATCCGGGTCAGGAAGGACGGTTCGGGGCTTCATGCCCGCTATTCTTCGGGCAAATTCGCGGGTTCACAAGGCTATTTCGCGGCTCAGCCAGCAAACAGCGCAGTCAACGTGTCCAACTGCCCACCAAGGTCAGTTTGCGCGTCGCTGCCCAGCAGCATGTAACCATAGCCACCCTGCGCCCATGTGGCCGTGGCCAACCCACTGAGAACCGCCTGTTCTACGTCCTTATTCGGGGCCGCCGGTCCCTGCCGTATGACACAAAAGGCCAAAGGCTGCCCCTGCGCATCCGCGAATACAATCTGGATCAGAGGTTTGCCCTTGAACGACAGGACCTGCGCCCGCTTCAGATCAAGGCCCGGCAGCGCCTCGAGCGCATCACGGTTCAACGATCGTCCAAGCTGTTCCTCGGCCTGTGCGAATTGCACATCCAAAGCGGCTGGAGAGCTGTCCAGCGTTGCAATCGTATCCGGCACGTATAGCGACTGATAGATCGCGGCCTGTTCCGCCCAGCCCATCTCGACCGGGCGCGTTGCCCAGAACGTCGCTGACACCGCAATGACAGCAACCGAAGCCGCAACCGCAAGCAGACGCCATGAGCCAGCGACCGACCTTGCAGACGTTGATGCGTAGGTATCCGGCAAATCGACGTGCGGCGTTTGGGCAGGCACCGCCTCGAACACCTGCTTCACCACCGGTGCAAACGGGTCCAGCGCCATCAGACGTTGTTCCAATGCAGGGTCATCCGCAACCGCATCTTCGATCGCACGGGCCTCACCCTCGTCCAGGGTGCCTTCCAGATACGCCACTAGCGTCTCGTCGGAAAACTTCATTTGCCACTCCGTCGAACGACATCCGCTGCGTCTTGCTGCATCACGTTTTTCAGTTTCTGCCGGGCGTTGGAAAGCCGGCTCATGATTGTCCCTATCGGCACCTCCAACAACGCGGCGGCCTCGCGGTAGCTATAGCCTTCGACAAACACAAGCATTACCGTCTCGCGCTGCGCTTCTGGCAGTTGCATCACCTGTGTAAACACTTCAGTGGCGAAAATATTCGTCTCAGAATCGTTTCCGGGTGCAATTAAATCCGCCTCGGGCGTGACCGACAGCGCCTGGGCCTTGCGAACCGATCGCGCGCGCACCTCGTTCAGCCAGATCGAGCGACAGATCGTCATCAGCCAGCTGTCCAGCCGATCATGCGATGTCACCTGATGGTAACGCTCCAGCGCACGCAGGCATGTGGACTGCAAAAGATCGTCTGCAACGTCCGACGCGCCCGACAATGCCAGACCAAACCGCCAGACACGTTTCGAATGTATCTGGATCGCGCCACGCACGGCCTGTTCAGAACTGATCTCACCACTCATCGAATAATATGCGACCTGTGTGTGTTTGTTTTTCACGGACCGGGCCCGCGGGGTCAGGATTGACACAGACTCAGGGGGAAAGAAATGAAACTTCTGCTTACAGCAGTCACGATTGCGTCGGCAATTGTTGCAGGCCCGGCGCTGGCGGACAGCTGGACACTGGCCCCGGAAGGCTCGCACCTGGCATATGGCTCGATCAAGAAAGACACGGTGGGCGAGGTCAACAGCTTTACCCGCCTCAGCGGTCACGTCAGCCCGGATGGCAAGGCGGACATTAAGATCGACCTGTCTTCAGTCGAAACGAATATCGACATTCGAAATGAACGGATGATCGAATACGTGTTTCGCAAAGCCGGAAGCGCAACGCTGACGGCCCAGTTCGATATGGATGAGGTCTCGGGCCTTGGCGCGGGCGAAACCACCACCATCGATGCCGAGGCCATCTTGTCGCTGGCAGGCACAGACGTCGCGTTCGATGCCGAAATGTTCGTGGCGCGCCTGTCCGAAACATCGGTCATGGTCTCAACCAACGATATGGTGTTCCTCAGCACGGAAGATGCAGGCGTCAACGCCGGGATCGATACGCTGATGGAACTTGCGGACCTGCCGGGCATTACCCGAACCGTGCCGATCACCGCGCGACTGATCTTCAACAAGGACGACAAAAAGGCCGAGACAGAACCCTCGACCCCGATCACCCTCGCCGCCGTCGAGGGCGATATCAAGGCGGGCAAGAAGGTCTATCGCAAATGCAAGGCCTGTCACCAACTGAAAGAGGGCCGCCACGGTGTCGGCCCCTCGCTGCACGGGATCATCGGCGCAAAAGCGGGTCGGAGCGACGGTTTCAAATACTCCGGCCCCTTGCAGACCTCTGAAATTGTCTGGACGGCAGACGCGCTCAGCGCGTTTCTGTCCGATCCGAAAAACACCGTTCCCGGCAACCGGATGCAGTTTCCCGGACTGAAGAACCAGACAGAGATCACCAATCTCATCGCCTATCTACAATCTGAATCGCAGAGCTGAACCGAAATCCCGCTTTTCAATCGCTGGGTTGCCACGCTATCCCTTGTGCTGAATTACCGGCACAGGGGACAGGCATGAGCGATACGGTCAAACTAAATCTGGACGAAATTCGGCAGCTAAGCCTGAACGTACTCATAAAATCCGGGTTTGGATCAGCCCACTCAGCGGCCATCGCAGCCATGCTGACCACTTGCCAGATCGATGATTGCCAGTCACACGGACTGTTTCGCCTGTTCATGTGTACCGAGACGATGCAGGCGGGCAAGATCGATGGCCATGCCGCGCCGGTTTTGGCCCCATCGGACAACGCGATCATGCGGGTCGACGCGCAGGGCGGCATGTCGCTGCTGGCGTTTCAGCAGGCCTTGCCGGTTCTGATTGAAAAGACCCGCACCCACGGCATCGCCGCGATGGCGATCAATCGATGCTTTCACTTCTCTGCGCTCTGGCCCGAAGTCGAACGCCTGTCATCGGCCGGGCTTGCTGCGATGGCAATGGTTCCAAGCCATTCGTGGGTGGCCCCCGCAGGCGGAACACGCGGCAGTCTGGGCACCAACCCGCTCGCCTTCAGCTGGCCTCGGTCAGGAAAAGATCCGTTCACCTTCGATTTCGCCACCAGCGCCTTTGCCCGCGGTGAGATCGAACTCTATAGAAGGGCAGGAAAACCGCTGCCCGAGGGCGTTGCCATCGACAAAAACGGCAATCCGACTACTGATCCTCAGGCGGCCATGGACGGTGCCATGCTGACCTTCGGCAGCTACAAGGGGTCGGCCTTGTCGATCATGATCGAGTTGCTGGCCGGTCCCCTGATCGACGACCTGACCAGTCTGGAAAGCATGGCTTTTGCCGAGGGCGCTGGCGGTGCGCCCTATCACGGCGAGATCATTCTGGCATTTGACCCCGATCAGTTCAGCGGCGGCAAAACGCAGGAAAACGACGCAAGGGCCGAACGGCTTTTTGCCGACATTCTGGATCAGGGCGCGCGGTTGCCGTCGCAGCGGCGATTTGCGGCCCGCGCCCGCAATACTGCACGCGGGTATGTCGAAATCTCCAAAAACCTGTACGACGATTTGCAGGCTTTGTTGTAACTGTAGAGGCGGGTCGTTTTCACCTCTTCCCCTCTTGGGCGGCGCTGGATAAGAAGTCCTTCCAACCGTAGTTCAGGAGGCCTCATTGGACCGCATCGCCCGCACTATCGCTACCGAGATCAACGCGCGTCCCGAACAGGTGGGCGCAGCGGTCAAGCTGCTGGACGACGGGGCCACCGTGCCTTTTGTCGCCCGTTACCGGAAAGAGGCGACGGGCGGGCTGGATGATACGCAACTGCGGGTTCTGTCGGACCGCCTGACCTATCTGCGCGAACTGGATACCCGCCGCGACAGCATCCTGAACTCGATCAAGGATCAGGGAAAGCTGACCGAAGACCTGGCCAAATCCATCGCGCAGGCGGACACCAAAGCGCAGCTGGAAGACATCTATCTGCCGTATAAACCCAAACGCCGGACCAAGGCGATGATCGCCCGCGAAAACGGTCTGGAGCCGCTGGCCGATGCCATTCTGGCCGACCGTTCTGCCGACCCCGAAGCCCTGGCCCAAGGTTTTGTGAGCGATGCGGTACCTACAACCAGGGACGCGCTGAACGGTGCCCGCGACATCATCACTGAACGCCTGACCGAAAATGCTTCGCTGCTGGGTGAACTGCGCAGCTTCATGCAACGCGAGGCAGTGCTGAGCGCAAAGGTGATTGACGGCAAGCAGCAGGAAGGCGCGAAATTCAGCGATTACTTCGACCATTCCGAGCTGTGGTCCAAAGTGCCCTCGCATCGCGCGCTGGCAATGCTGCGCGCCTCGAAAGAGGGGATCGTGACGCTGGACATCGCGCCCGAACCCGAAACCGGCGCAACACGGGCCGAAGCGATTGTGGCCGCACATCTGCAGACACGCAGCGATGGGCCGGCAGATAAATGGCTTCGCAAGGTGGCGGGCTGGACCTGGCGGGTGAAACTGTCACTGTCGATGATGGTCGAACTGATGGCGGACCTGCGCGGCCGGGCGCAGGAAGAGGCCATTCAGGTGTTCTCCCGCAACCTCAAGGACCTTCTGTTCGCGGCGCCTGCCGGCGCACGCGCAACGCTGGGCCTGGACCCTGGAATTCGTACCGGTGTTAAGGCGGCTGTGGTGGATGCAACCGGGAAAGTGGTGGCCACGGATACCTTGTATCCGTTCCAGCCCAAAAACGATCTGCGCGGGTCGCAGGCGGCAATCCTGAACCTGATCTCGGCCCATAAGATCGAACTGATTGCGATCGGCAACGGCACCGCCAGCCGCGAGACCGAGCGATTGGTGGCTGACACGCTGAACCTTTTGCCCCAGACGGTGAAGGCCCCGACAAAGGTTGTGGTCTCGGAAGCCGGTGCCTCGGTCTATTCGGCATCGGAACTGGCCACGCGGGAGTTTCCCGACCTCGATGTGTCACTACGCGGCGCGGTGTCGATCGCCCGGCGGCTGCAGGACCCCTTGGCCGAATTGGTCAAGATCGAGCCGAAATCGATCGGTGTCGGGCAGTACCAGCACGACGTCGACCAGCACCGCCTTTCTCAATCGCTGGATTCCGTGATCGAGGATGTGGTGAACGCCGTGGGCATCGACCTGAACACGGCCTCGGCCCCGTTGCTGTCGCATGTTTCCGGTCTGGGGCCTGGGCTGGCCGAAGCGATTGTGATGCACCGCGACCTGCATGGCGCGTTTCAGTCTCGCAAAGAGCTGCTGGATGTCGCCCGCCTTGGTCCGAGGGCCTTCGAACAATGTGCGGGCTTCCTGCGTATCCGCGACGGGGCCGACCCGCTAGACGCGTCCTCGGTCCACCCCGAGGCCTATGACGTCGCGCGCCGCGTCGTGGCGGCATGTGGACGTGACATACGGCAAATCATGGGACATGACGGCGCCCTGAAAGGTCTGCGGGCCGAGCAGTTCGTCGACGACCGCTTTGGCCTGCCGACGGTACGGGACATTTTTTCCGAGCTGGAAAAGCCCGGACGCGACCCGCGCCCAAGCTTTGTGACCGCCTCATTCACCGACGGGGTGGAAGACATCACTGATCTCAAACCCGGCATGATGCTGGAAGGGACCGTCACCAACGTTGCGGCCTTCGGGGCATTCGTGGATATCGGCGTTCATCAAGATGGGCTGGTGCATGTCAGCCAGCTGGCCGACCGGTTTGTCAAAGACCCGCACGAGATCGTCAAGACCGGTCAGGTCGTCAGGGTTCGTGTGGTTGAGGTCGACGTACCCCGCAAAAGGATCGGTCTGACCATGCGCAAGGACGGAGGCGCCTCTGCGCGTCAGGAGCAAACCTCGCGCGGCGCGGGAAAGGCCAGCGGTCAACCAAAACACCGCAACACGCAGCGAGCGGAATCAGGCGGAAACGCGCAGAACGGCGCATTGGGTGACGCTCTGCGCTCTGCGCTCAAAAACCGTTAAACGTCGCTGGCCAGCGTTTGGTGACAAGCTGGTCGCACTGCCATTTCGTGGGCGGGACTTGCCGTTGGTTCTGGGTCGAGTCCTGGCACTCAAATTTGATTTTTTCGAAAATTAATGGCACGCAGAATGACGTTCGGTTTCGGAAACAGTTTCGGGTGCCTACAGACAGATCGTCCAGATATACGCGCGGGTATGATGGCGGAAGCCACCAACAGGCCCGCGCAATTAATTGTTTAACAAAGGTTTGTTATGAGGTTTCCTGTGACTTCTGCGCTTTCTGCTGGCCAGTTGTAAAACCGTTGGATTTGACTCGACACGGCCCCGCACCTTCACCGGTTCGGCGGTCACATGGCATCGGCGCGAAACGACCCGTTTCCTCAACGCATCCCCGCAATTGACTTTTGCATGGCTACAATCAAAGCATCGCGTTTTTGCGACAACTCACCCGGTGTCATGCCCCTTCCTTCGGCCTGAACACCCTCGGTCAATTGTTGAGCGACCTGATCGGACAGATGGATCTGGCCCAGATCGTCCCACCAGCCGTTGAACGTATCGGCGAAGTGATCGCAAAACGCCTTTAGCCCACCTTCACCCGCCCCAAGGTTGAACAGCATGGTCGGCCCCATAGCCGCCCATCTGAGCCCGGGACCGGCCCAGACGGCCTTGTCGACATCCTCGACCGAAGCCACGCCCGAGACAACCAAACTAACGGCCTCGCGCCAAATGGCCGCCTGCAGACGGTTGGCCACGTGACCGGGCACTTCCTTGCGCAAACGGATCGTTGTTTTTCCAACGCTTTCGTAGAACCCCTGCGCCGTCTCGACCACCCCGGGGGCCGTTTTTTCGTTTCCCAACACCTCGACCAAGGGGATCAGGTGCGGCGGATTGAACGGATGGCCTAGCACAAAGCGCGAAGGATCCTTCCAGCCGGGCTGCATCTGGCTCAGAGTCAGGCCGGACGCCGAACTGGCAACAATTGCACCGGGGGCCAGGGCGGGCTCGATCACGGAAAAGGTTTCATGCTTGACCGGCAGCCGCTCAGGCACATTTTCCTGCACGAATCCGGCGCCCTCGACCGCGCTGGCCGCGTTTGTGTGGAAGGTGATCGCGTCGGACGTGCCATCTAGGGTCAATCCAAGCTCGGTCATCGTGGGCCACGCCGTTTCGATGTAGTCGCGCACCTTACGCTCAACATCGGGGGCCGGGTCGAACATCGCGACCGAACGGCCGGATGCCAGAAACAAGGCCGCCCAACTGGCGCCGATCACCCCGCCGCCAAGGCAGGCCGTGTGTTTGAACTCCATCAGAACAATCCCGGATTGAGAGGGGATGCGGCGGTCATGCCGCCATCCACGGTAAACAACTGGCCTGTAGCGAAACTCGCTTCGTCCGAGGCAAGCCAGACCGCCATGCTGGCGATGTCCTCGGGCTTGCCGAACCGGCGCATCGCATGTCGGGCAAGTGCATCCTGCCGCGCGGCCTCGGGGTTTGATGCAAGGTCGAAACCTGCATCCAGCATGCCCGTTTCGATCCAGCCCGGGCAGATTGCGTTACAGCGTATTCGGGGACCATGATCCACCGCGATCGACCGGGTCAGCCCATGCACAAAGGCTTTGGACGCATTGTAAAGCGCCATCGAAGGATCCGCGACCTGCCCCGAGATCGAGCCGATGTTGATGATCGACCCGCCTAGGGGCATTCGGGGGATATATGCGCGACACATATTGAACACGCCCCGGCAATTGGTCCCGATCACGGTATCCCAGTCAGCGTCGGTGCTGTCAGCCACCGTTCTTTCGACCTGAACGCCAGCGTTGTTGACCAGAATATCCATCCCGTCCGTCGCGCTGGCCAGTTCCTCTACGGCAGCGGCGTCCGTGACGTCCAGCGGGTACCAAGTGACACTGTCTGGCAGCCCTTCGGGTCTCGGGCCACGCCCGCAGGTCGAAACCGTCGCATATTCGCGCAGAAAGGCCTCGACAATCCCGCGCCCGATGCCTTGGCGGCCACCAGTCACAAGTGCTCTTTTTCCAGCCAGCCGCATCAGTTCGCCACCATTGCCTTGCCACGCGGACGTGTTCCGACAGGCCCTAACATCGCGCTGCGCACGATCTCGGCGCCGTCCCGGTTGATATCCAGTTTAGCCGATGGAGCGGTCCGGATGATTGCACAACATCGCGATTTCCAAGCACCAAAGAAGGGGTTTCTCGTTTCGTATCCCAACGCTTCACTCATAGCTTCATCTGCTGGACCTGCGCGCTCAGCCCTCCGTCAAGAACCCAAAGCTGGCCGCTGGCATAGCGCGCCTCGTCCGATGCCAGCCAGTTGACCAGGTTGGCGATGTCGTCCGGTGTGCCATAGGTGCGCATCGGATGCACATCGCGGACCGCCTTCTGCAATTGGTCGATGGTTTTGCCGCCGCCACCCGAACCCTCGCCGGTAAAAAAGCTTTGCAGCATGGGTGTGTCGACATAGCCCGGGCAGATTGCGTTGACCCGAATACCTTCGGGCCCGTGGTCGCAGGCCATTGCCCTGGTCAGGGCGTGAACCGCGCCTTTGGTTGCGCAATAAGCCGCCAGTCCCGGGTCAGCGATGAATCCGTCGTAGCTGCCAAAATTGATGATCGATGCCGTCGTCCCGGCGGCAGTGGCTTTTCGCATCAAGGGCAGGGCATGTTTTGACGTCAGGAAGGTGCCGGTCACGTTGACGGCAAAGGACAGGTTCCATTCTTCCAGAGTGGTCTGTTCGATCGTCTTTTCGATCTCGATCCCAGCCGCGTTGACCAGAATGTCCAACTGGCCCGCGTTTTCGGCGACCTGCTCCATAGCCGCAACGGCATCCGCCTCCTGCGTGACGTCGAGTTTGACAAACACGCTGCCGTCGCCGTCATGGGTGGCCAACGATCCCTCGGGCGTCAGGTCAGCCGCATAGACCCGTGCACCTTCTCGCAGAAAACGGGCGACGATGGCGCGCCCGATGCCGCCTCGGCCGCCTGTGACCAGCGCGGTTTTGCCCTTCAGCATCATTCTTGGTTCTCCTTCAAAGGTGAAAAGCGGTATCTGGCCGCGGCAACAGTCCAGTCCATGTGATTGCGCACATATTCCTGAGAAGCGTCGCGCGGCGGATTGTAATCCCAGGCCTCACCCGCCCCGGCTTCCATCGCGGCATGAAGCGCACGACGGGATTTTTGTGTTGCGATGATATCCGCACGCAGCTTTTCACTATCCCAGCGCTGGTCGGTTTCGGCGGCGAAAGCAGCAGAATGGGCGGCATAAGCCGGATCGTCCGCGACATTCACCGTTTCCAGTGGATCAACGGACAGGTCGTAAAGTTGCAGTGGGTCGGGGTCACAATGGATGTATTTCAGCGGCCCGCGCCGGATCATGAAGACCGGATAAGGGGTCATCTCTGCACAATACTCACCGATCGCTTCGTCGACGATGTCAGCTTCGCCGCGGGCCAGCGGCATGAGTGAACGACCATCCACCGGTTCGCCAAACATCTCTTCTTGCCCCCCAGCGATTTCAACGAAAGTCGGCAGCAGGTCCAGCAGCGAACAGGCGTTGAGTGCTGTCCCTTGCGCAACACCCGGCCCGGCCATAATCAGTGGGACGCGGGCAGAATGCTCGAAGAAGTTCATCTTGTACCACAACCCCCGCTCGCCCAGCATATCCCCGTGATCGGCGGTCACGACGACGATAGTGTTGTCCAGTTCGCGTATATCTTCCAGCGCCTTCGCAATCGCCCCGACCTTGCTGTCGAAATAGCTGACATTGGCCAGATAAGCGCGGCGGGCGCGGCGCACCTCCTCATCCGTCAAAGAGACGTAGCTCGCCTCGATTCCGTCCATTACCCTGCGCGAGAACGGGTCCTGTTCCTCGGGCGTCAGGGGGGTGTCCGGCATCGGAACATCCGCATCCGTATACAGGTTCCACCATTCAGGCTTGGCCACGTAGGGGTCATGCGGGTGGATGAAGCTGGCGACCAGGCAGAACGGCGCTTTGTCCCCGGCCGCCCGATCGCGGCCCCGGTCAATCAGCCAGCGGCGGGCTGCGAACTCGACCTCATCATCGTAATCGGTCTGGAACGTCGCGATGGCTTCGCCGCTTTCCTTGACCGTTTGCATATTGTGATACCACTTGTCGATCCGTTCATCCGGGGCTTCCCAATCTGGTGTCCAGGCGAAATCGGCAGGGTAGATGTCCGTTGTAATGCGGTCCTGAAATCCGTGTTTCTGATCCGGTCCGACAAAATGCATCTTGCCTGACAGGCAGGTTCGGTATCCCAGCGCCTTAAGGTAATGGGCAAACGTCGGGACCGAAGCGGGAAACTCACTGGCATTGTCATAGGCCGCAATCCGACTGATCAACTGCCCAGACATGAAGGCAAAGCGGGACGGCGCACACAGAGGAGAGTTGCAGTAAGCCGCATCAAACCGCATACCGCGTGCCGCCAGCGCATCGATGTTTGGTGTCCTGACCGTAGGGTGGCCGTAAGCCCCGCAGAAATGCGGGGCAAGTTGATCGGCCATGACCACAACGATGTTGGGCCGCGTCACGGCGCGGCCCTTGCGTAAGCGTCCAGAACCAGCCCATGGAAGTGATGCACCGCATGTTCGGACTTGCCCGAGCCGCTCGGGTCATGAACGATACGCCCTTGCGTAAAGGCAGGCGTACCCATCCCGCGCTGAACGCTTTCGACGATATCGATGTCTTCGCGTTGCAAAACCTCGTCGAGATAGCGGATCGCCTCCTGCTCTGCCTCGTCCGGTTCCGGAGTTTCGAGGAAGAAGTCATAGGTCTCAAGCGTGCGGTCAGGACCCACGGGGATGATGTTCAGCACGATCATCGATGACCGGCCCGGGTAACGCATCAGGCAGGTCGTGGGCCACAACCACCAGACGGCATGAGTGCGCACAGACGCATTCGACACGTCATAGGCAGAGTTTGCGCCTTTGCCTGCATCGGCCATATGACTGGAATAGATGCCATAGGTGGTCACTTTGTAGGTGTCCATATCCACCAGATCGCAAAAATCCTTGTGCGCGGTCGGGCAGTGATAACATTCAAGAAAATTATCGACGACGTTCTTCCAGTTCGACTTGATGTCATAGGTCAGGCGATGGCCGAAAGTCAGCCGTTCGATATCCGGGGCCCAATGGCGAATTTCCGTTTCAAGGTTGCCCGACACTTCGCGCAGGGGGCGCGCTTGGGTGTCCAGGTTGACATAAACGAAACCTGCAAATTCTTCGACTTGCACTTGATAAAGGGAAATGTCCCGGGTGCTGAACCCGGTCAGGTTTTCTGTTTCGGGCGCGCGCACCAATTGGCCGTCCAGCCTATAAACCCAGGCGTGGTAGGGGCACATGATGCGGGTTGTTTCCCCCTCACCCGACAGCAGGTGATGCGCGCGGTGCTTGCAGACGTTGTAGAAAGCGCGCAATTCCCCCTCGCGGTCGCACACGATGGCAATGGGCCGCCCGGCAATTTCAACCGTCACATAAGATCCTGGCGCGCGCAGCTTTTCGACGTGACAAACCCATTGCCATGTCTTGGCAAGGATTTCATTCAAATCCACCTGATGCCAAACCGGATCAACATAGGCCTCGGCCTTCAACGAGCTTGTGTTGAATGGATCTGGACTGAATCCATCGGAAATCCGCTCGAATTGTTCTTGGGTTGGCAGCTCGTTCATTGGTGACTCCAAGATTTCGGACCCGCGCGGTCCGGTGGGCTGGCTTGCGAAGCGTATAATCCTTTGAAATCAATTTACGTTGTTGACTTTTTTCGCCTCTCAAATGACTATTTCCGCCATCAACAGAGTTGTGCTTCAAGGCTGCCTGGGCTTGCGATGCATCGGCCAAGCCCGGTATTCAAACGGGACCCGCCCTTCGATCCGATCCTGACTGGGTGGCAGGCCAAACCTGTCTCTGTACGAGCGGCTGAAATGCACCGGGCTGGAAAACCCCGACGCCATTGCAATCTCGGAAATCGGCATTTCTGTTTGCGTCACAAGCCCCCGCGCCCGGTCCAGCCGGATATCGCGATAATAAAGCGCCGGAGTTTTCTTGATAAATGTGGCAAACATCCGATCAAGTTGACGGTGCGAGACACCCGCGCGCCTGCATATCTCGGGGATAGACACTGTTTCTTCCAGATGTGCCTCCATGATCTGGATCGCAGATTTCAACGTCGCCGGAACAACCGCCCCTAAAGGCTCGCTGCCTTCAGGTTGCTGCATCGAAGCGGGGCCCCGCAAGCGGTCGTGAAAAATGTATCTGGCGGCCGCGTTGGCCAGCGCGCTGCCGTGAATGCCCTGCAGTATCTGCAGCGCAAAATCCACCGAAGCACTGCCGCCGCAGCACGTGATCCGGTTGCCGTCTAAAACGTAGAGGTTCTCAACCACTTCCACGCCTGGGAACAGTTCCTGAAATGCGTCGATATGTTCATAGTGAACAGTCGCCCGGCGACCGGAAAGCAACCCGGCCTGCGCCAGAATGAACGCGCCCGTATCCAGTGCGCCCAGCGTTACGCCACCTCGCGCCCAACCGCGCAACGTATTGCCGATCTTGGGCGTCAGGTGTTTTTCCGGGGTCCAGCTGGTCGAAACGATCACGATATCCCGCTGACCTGCAACGCTTTGATCGATCGCCTTGGTTTCTATCCCAGCACCATTGCTTGAGGTGCAATACCCACCGGATTCTGAGACAAATTCCCAACTGAAATAAGACCGTCCGTCCAGGTAATTTGCCGCGCGAAACGGGTCAATAAAGCTCATGGTTGCGGACAAATTGAAACTTGGCGCAACAATCACCAACAATCGGGTTTTGCCATCCATAGTCTTCACGGTCGCGTTTTCCGGCCACAAATCTCAATCGAAGTACGATCGCCCTACCTTCGACCTGCGGGTGTGGATTTGCAACGCTGCCCACCCCAAAACCTATGGATTTGGGGTGGGCGACGTGTACAAAACGGCGCGGTCAACCTGGCTGATATCTCAACCTAGGCAGCGACCGCGGCAACCTCTTGCCGTTCATCCCTTGCGAAAAACACCGCGTAGAGGACCGGCGCGGCAACCATTGTCAGGATTGTGGCAAAGGCCAGGCCTCCCATGATCGTGACCGCCATCGATACAAAGAACGCATCCGTCAACAAGGGTGCCATTCCCAGAATGGTGGTGATCGCGGCCAGAATGACAGGGCGCAAGCGCGAAATCGACGCTTCGATGATCGAGTCTTTCAACGGCTTTCCGGTCGCGCGGACCAGATCGATTTCTTCGACCAGCACAATCCCGTTCTTGATAAGCATCCCTGACAGGCTGAGCAGCCCCAGCAACGCGGTAAACGTAAAGGGCAACCCGGTACCCAGAAGGCCGATCACCACTCCGTTAACGGACATGGGCACCAGCAGCCATATGATCAGAGGCTGGCGGATGGCGTTGAACAGCAACACCGATATCAGCACCATAATCAGCAGGCTCAGCGGTAATTGTTTTCCAAGGCTTTCCTGAGCATCGCGCGAGTTCTCGTATTCACCGCCCCACTCCATTTTATATCCGGGTGGAATTTCCATTGCCTCGATCGCTTCGCGCACCTCGGCGTGCACTTGCGCGGCTGTCATGTCCGGCGGAATGTCGGCACCGACGGTTATCGTAAGGACACGATTTCGGCGATGTACACGTGTATTTTGGGTTTTGTACTCAAATCCATCGACCATTTGTTCGATTGGCACCCACTTTTCGGCCTGCGTTGAATAGACAACCTGATCGACCACGGAATAGTCGCCATCAACCGGTCTGCGCAGGATGATCGGGATCAGGCGGTCGCGTTCACGGAACACTCCGCCGGTGATGCCGTCGGTGGAAAACAAAAGTGTCGCCGCAACGTCTTCGCGCGTCACACCAGCGGTTTGCGCCCGCTCGGTTGCGTAGATTGGCTGAAGCGCCAGTTCTTTCTCGCGCCAGTCGTGACGAACGCCGATGACATTGTCCGAAGCATCAGCCATGCGCCGCTTGGCCTCTTCGGCGAGTTGGCGGAGCACCATCGGATCGCTGCCGGAAAACCGGGCCTGAATCGGATCACCACCGCCGGGGCCGAAGACCAGCCGCTTGGTGCGGAACTCTCCTTCGGGGTACAACGCCATGCCATACTCTTCCAGGTCAGCCTGAAGCTGCGGGATATCGTCCAGAGTTTCCGTACGTATGATCATATGCCCGTAACTGGGATTGGGCTTTTCAGCGGAATAGGTCAGCATGAAACGGGTCGCCCCCTGCCCCACAAAGGTCGCCACCGAGACCACATCGTCGCGCTTGCTTAGCCAGTCCTCGATCTGCGCCAGATCCTCGGACGTCCGCGCAATCGGGGTGCCTTGCGGCAGCTTGTAATGGACAAAGAAAAGCGGGGTGTTCGAGTTCGGGAAAAACTGCTGCTTCATCAGACCGAAGCCCGCAAAACAGGCCGCCGTCACCGCGACCAGTGCGATGATTACCAGCCAGCGGAACCTGAGCGCTGCTCTGAGGATCGTGCCATAGATCCGAAACAGCAAACCGCCATAGGCGTCGATTTCGCCTTCCTTACCCTGCTTGAAAAAGTAGTGGCCCAACAGCGGAGTGACGGTCAGCGCCAGAACCCAGCTCAGCAGCAGCGAAATTCCGATCACTGCGAACAGCGAGAACAGAAATTCACCTGTAGCATCGGGGCTCAGGCCGATGCCGGCAAAGGCCATGATTCCGATCACAGTCGCGCCAAGCAATGGTATCTGGGTTTTGGAGGCCGCGTCGTCTGCGGCATCGCGCGAGTTTTTACCGCGCAGCATGGCAATCTGCATGCCTTCGGCGACAACGATGGCGTTGTCGACAAGCATTCCCATCGCAATGATCAGCGCGCCAAGCGAAATCCGCTCCATCTCGATCGAGAACATCGACATGAACAGAACCGTGCCCACAACGGTCAGCAACAGCGTGCTGCCGACAACGATTGCGGCGCGCCACCCCATGAACAGGCCAAGCACCGCAACCACGATCGCAACCGACATCGCCAGATTCACCAGAAAGTCGTTGGACGCCTGTTCAACCACGACGTGCTGCTGGTAGATTGGCAGAATATCGACACCAAAGGGGATATTCGGATCCAGCTCTGCCATCTTGGTGTCAACGCGTTTGCCGACTTCGACAATGTTCTCGGTCGCCAGACCCGCAATCCCAAGCGTGAATGCCTCGACGCCGTCAAAACGGACGATCAGGTCAGGATCGTTCTGGCGGCCGCGATAGACATCTGACATGTCGAACAGGTTGATCACGTGGCCCTGAGAGCCGACCGACAAACCGGCGATTGCGGATACACTGTCCGAGCCTTCGGCCGTCAGCAGCGTCGTCAGATTGTTCTCGGATCGAAGTGAACCAGAAGCGTTGACCGAGTTGGCGTTGGCAATCGCTTCGTTGATCGCCTGCAGCGGTACGTTCTGGTTTACGGAAATGGCGAGGTCCGGTTCAATAAAGATTGCTTCCTCGGGAAGGCCCTGAACCTCGACATCGGCAACCCCGTCAACGGTCAGCAACTCCCGTCGAAGGTAAGTGGCCAATTCGTGCTTTTCGGCGTCGGAAAAACCTTCGGCGGTCACCGCATAGAACAGGCCGAACACATCGCCGAAGCCATCGTTCACATATGGCTGGTCCACGCCCTGCGGCAATCCGCGGGCGGCGTCCCTGACCTTGGCCCGAAGCTGGGTCCAGATATCCGGCAGCTCGCTGCCGTCATAGGTCGACTTGATCTCGACCTCGATCAGAGACTGTCCGGGGCGGTTGACCGAGGTGATGGTGTCCACCTCGCCCATTTGCTGGATGGCCGATTCCAGCGGTTCGGACACTTCCAATGCAACCTGCTCGGCGGTGGCGCCGGGATAGGCTGTCACAATGACGGCCTGTTTGATGGTAAAGGCCGGATCCTCCAGCCTTCCGAGCGAGAAAAAGCCCCAGATACCGCCAAACAGTGCGACGAGAATGATGAGCCACGTATAAAGCGGCCTGTCGATGGATGCGCGCGCGATGTTCATCGATCCGCCCTTCAGTTCGCAAACCCGGCAAAGCGGCGCACCGCCTGTCCGTCACTCAGCGCGTTGCCGCCAGCTACAACGATTTCGTCCCCGTCGGAAAGACCGGACACGACACGCACATCCCCCGATTGGGTGGGTTCGATCTCGACCGGCACGCGCTGCACGGTTCCTTCGTCCGCGACCGCCGGGGAAAACAGCAAGACACCCAGACGACCTTCGGCATCCGCAACAATGGCGGTCGGCGGGACGACGATGCCGGTTTGATTATCCTGAACCTGCACGTTTACCGTTACCGACGAACCGGGAAGAACCTGAATGCCTTCCGGCGGTGTCAATCCGAAGTTGATCCGGAACGTCTGACCGACGCTGGACGTTTCAGCATCGAATTCGCGAATTTGCAGCGGAAAAACTTCATCGCTGGCGGGAAATTTGGCAGTAATCGTCACGTCATCCTGACTGCCCCGGCGCTGAAACAAGATTTCGGGCACATCGACTTCGATCCGCAATTCAGACATGTCGTGGATACGTACGATGGGCGTTCCGGCGGAAACGGTGGTGAATGCCTCGACCGTGCGGCTGGAAACTAGCGCGTCGAAGGGGGCCGTGAGGGTCGCATGTTCAAGCGCGTATTCCGCGTCACGTGTGGCAATTGCCGCCAGCTGGGCGTTTGTATCCGCATCATCCAGGGCCACCTGACTGACCGTGGTCCCCCTGAGCCGGGACAGGCGTGCAACCGTGCGGTCGGCCTGATCCTTTTGCAGTCGGGCGCGGTTGAGCTGCAGCTCGAACGGTTCCTGATCGAGTCTGGCGATCAGCCCGCCTTTCGGAATAACCAGACCTTCGGTGACGGGCATCTCGATAATCTGTCCGGCCACCTGAAAGGCCAGATCGACCGTTTGGCGGGCCGCGACCCGGCCAAAGAACTGTCGCGAAAAGCCGGGTGACGTTTCACTGACCATCAGCAGTTTCACCGGTTTCGGGGCTTGCTGTGCGGTCAGCGATGTCGCCAGCACGATCAGGCCAAGAGCCAAAGTTGACAGGATCTTCATTTCTTCAAACCTTCGGGTATGCCTGTTTTCAGGACGGTTTCGCGGATCTTCTGCGCCAATCGCGCGAATTCAGCGGTTTCTTCATCATTGAGCCCCGAGGCACGGCGAAACAGTTCCCCGGCTTCGGTCACAAGTTGTTTTCGGGCATCTTCGCCCTGCCCGGTCAGAACCAGCAGCCACGCGCGGCGGTCCTCGGGATCGCGCTGTCGAACCAGGTAACCGGCCTTGGCCAGCGAATCCGCAGTCGCGGTTATCGTAGAGGGCAAAGATAACATGTCATGTGCCAGAACGCCCATCCGCTTGGGCTGTTCCAGCTTGATCAGCATGTGGCATTCCTGATGGCTCAGATCGGTCCGCAACAGATCGATGCTTTCCTCCAACTTCCAATAAAGCGCGTAGACGCCCATCATCGATTGAATTTCAGGACTGTACTTCTGCGTTGATGGTTCGACCGTCTCGGTCATTTCGGTGCCCTCGGATAGGTTGGGCGCGGTATACTTCAAATAATGAAATATTCAAGATGCGAAGTGAAGACTACTCATGGTCGCGCCACATCACCCTTGGAACGTGAACGTCCTTATTAGGCGCGTTTGGGAATGCCCAAACACGAGTGGGTTTCGTCGAGGGCCGGAATTCACCTTGCCGCGGAAAGCAGATCGCTGGCCTTTTCGCCGATCATGATCGCAGGTGCGTTTGTGTTTCCGCTGACAATTTCGGGCATGATGGAACAATCAGCCACCCGCAGGCTTTCAATGCCTCTGACCTTGAGCTGCGGATCAACGACGGCGTCATCCGATACTCCCATCGCGCAAGTGCCTGTCGGATGGTAAATCGATGCCGAGTTGGACCTGACCCAATCCAGCGTTCCGTCATAATCGTCCATGGCCAGATCGGCAGATGGCCGAAACTCTTCGGAAATCTTGGACGCAAGCGGGTTTGCCTTGGCAATGGTGCGCGCAATGTTGACGCCATCGACAATGGTTCGGCAATCCGTCTCGGTCGACAGGTAGTTCGGGAAAATCTTGACATAACTCGACGGGTCCGGGCCATTCAGACGCAGCTCTCCCCGGCTTTCGGGGCGCAGTTGGCAGACCGACATTGTAAATGCCGAGAACGGGTGAACGCCCTCTCCGGGGCTGTCGGCCGACCAGGGTTGGACATGGAACTGAATATCGGGCGTCTGAACTTCTGGTCGCGTTTTCAGAAAGCCTGTCGCCAAACTGGCGGCCATTGTCATCGGACCGGCACGGAACAACGCGTATTTCAAGGCTATTCGCGCCTGATTGAACAGGTTCCTCACCTCGTCGTTCAAAGTGGGTTCGTTACATTTGAACACAAGCCGCGCCTGAAGGTGATCCTGCAGACCTTTCCCCACTTTGGGCAGCGCGTGTCGCGGTTCGATCCCGTTTTCCCTCAGGTGATCCGGATCGCCGATACCTGACAGCATCAGAATCTGCGGGGAATTGATCGCACCGCCAGACAGAATAATTTCACGCCGTACGGTCAAAGTCTGTTCGGCACCTGAACGGTCCCGATACACCACACCGACCGCGCGTTTTCCTTCCAGCTTTATGCGCGTCACTAGGGCACGCGTTATGATCTTCAGATTCTGTCGGTTCCGGATCGGCTTCAGATACGCCACCGCCGAACTGCACCTGCGTCCGTTGCGCGTTGTCAGCTGAAAATAGCCGACACCTTCCTGTTGCGCACCATTGTAGTCCGGATTGAACGGGTAGCCCGCTTCTTGCGCGGCAGCGACCCAGGCATCACAAATCGGGCGCTGGATACGCATGTTGGATACGGCAAGTGGGCCTCCGACCCCGTGGAAATCGTCTTCTCCGCGCTCCTGATCTTCGCTGCGCCTGAACAGTGGCAGAACATCATCCCAGCCCCAGCCGATATTCCCCATCTGCCGCCAGCGGTCGTAATCCTCTTTCTGACCGCGCACATAGAGCAATCCGTTCAACGAGGACGACCCCCCAAGAACCTTGCCGCGCGGCCAGTCGATTGACCGACCGTTCAGACCGGCGTCTGGCTCGGTCCGGTAGCACCAGTCCACCGACGGGTTATGCATGGTTTTGAAATAGCCGACCGGAATATGAATCCACGGATTAGTGTCTGGCCCACCGGCTTCGAGCAGTGCAACGGACGTACCGGAATCGGCGCTCAGACGGTTGGCGATGACACAGCCGGAAGAGCCAGCCCCGACAACTGCATAATCCACCTCCATAACCGTCTCCTCTTAGCGAAATTAAAAAAAGTCTATGCAAGTTGCATCAAATATACTAGCATTTTTTGATACAAAACGTCTCAATAATTTTTCATCGGGAGGAAAAAGATGGAGATTGGTCGGAAACTAAGCGGAATATCACGGAGGGATTTCTTCCGCGTGGCGGGCCGATACGGCATGAGTTCAACACTGTTGGCTGCAGGAGGGTTTGGCGGCGCGATGAGCCTGGCGAATCTGGCGCAGGCCGCTGAATCGAATTATGAAAAACGGTTCTCGAAAGAACCCAAGCACACCCTGAAATTCGGCGCTGCCGGGTTCAACACCCGCAACCTTTTGATCGAGCGCGCAGGCGCCATCGAGTTTGCACGCGACCTTGAAGAACGGACCGATGGCGAGATTCGTGTTGAGTTCATCGGCGACAACCAGATCTGCGGTCAGCTGAGCTGTGTCGAAAAAACCCAACAGGGCATTGTCGACATCTACGCGGCTTCAACGCAGAACTCGGCAGGCGGCGCACCTTATCTGAACGTGCTGGACTATGCCTATATGTTCCCCAGCCGCGCGGCCCAGTATCATTTCTTCTACAGCCCGGCCAGTCAGCGCATTCTGCGGGACCCGCTGGAAAAACGGCACGGTCTGAAGTTCCTGTTCACCCACTGTGAACTGCGTGGACTGCAAATGGGTTCGACATTCTCGGACAAGCCGACGGTCACCAAGCTTGAGGAACTGTTCGGAACCAAGAACCGTGTTACCGGAACTCAGCTCGGCCGCATTGCGATGCAATTGCTGAACCTGAACCCGGTGCCAGTGGCGTGGGAAGAGACGCTGGACGCGCTCAAGACCGGGCTGATCGACGGCGCTGAAACCTGGGCTTCGGCGGTGGCTTACGCCAACATGTCGCCGGTGGTGTCACAGTCCGTGAACCTCAAGTTCTTCTGCGGCACCGAACATACCTCGATGTCCGCAAAGGTCTTTGACAGTCTGGGCGGTGAACTGCAGGACGCGGTCATGGAATCGTCCTACTTCACCCAGGCACTGATTCAGGGCGCAAACGAAGCCGCGCTGCTGAACACCGTCGGGTTCTCGGACCCGCAATTGCCGGGGACGATCTTTGCCGAAAACGGGGTCCGCCCCGCATTCCTGCCGGACGATCAGATCAAACTGGCCGAAGAGATGTGCGCTCCGAACTTCAACCCCGATCCATGGGCACAATGGCGCGAGCGGTTGGACAAATGGGCTGGCGGCATCGACACATATCAGGAAATCTACGACATCGCGCGTGAGATTCCGGCGGACATGTTGCCGGAAAATGTCGAGCCACGCCGTTGGTGGAAAGGCGAAGCCTGATAAGACTACCGAACCGGCCCCACGCGGGCCGGTTCCACTAAACACCGACTGGGAGGACGGGGTTCATGTCATTTTGGACCGATGTTGGCGCAATATTCAGCGCCATTCTAAGCCAGGATTCGTTCGAGATTCAGTCTGCGCTGCAGTCTGACGCGACATGGGTGGTAGGGACCGTGGTCGCTGCCCTGGGCGGTCTTATCGTTATGGCGATCTATCGAAAGGTTCCCTTCATTGAACGCCAACTGGAGCGGTCGGTCATGGTCTATTCCTATCTGGCCATTGCGCTTATCATTTTCTGGGGCGTGATCGACCGCTTTGTGTTCAACGACCAGGAGCCGTGGTCCACAACCATTCCGCCGCTTCTGTTCATGGTTATGGCGTGGTTCGGCGCGTCCTACAACGTTCGCCTGCGCACGCATCTGAGTTTCAGCGAATTCCGCACCTCGATGCCGCGCGGTGGGCAACTGGCCTGTCTGATCCTGGATGCGATCCTGTGGTTCATCTTTGCGGTGATCGTCATCGTAACAACATCTCGGCTGGTGGCGCTGTCGGCTTCGAACTTCCAGATCGTGCTTGGCACCGACAACGTGATGCAGTGGTGGTTCCTGCTTGCAGCGCCACTGTCGTTTTTTCTGATGGTCGGCCGCGTGTTTCAGAATCTGGCGGACGATTTACACAACTGGAAAACCGGCGAGCCCTTGATCAAGCAAGCCGTGATTGGGGCGGACTGATGGCAGACGGAACCTGGGTTACATTGATTTCACTGGGCGTGACGTTCTTGTTCATGCTGGGCGTGCCGGTCCTGCTGGTAATCGGCTATTGGGTCATAGGCTGTTCATTTGTTCTGGGTCTGACACTCGACAACATGGGGGCCGAGCTTCTGAATGTGTTCAACAAGGGCTTTGCCTTGCTGGCGATGCCGCTGTTCATTCTCACCGGCGATCTGATCAACAAATCGGGCATCGCACGACGGCTGAGCGATTTCGCATATGCCTGTCTGGGCTGGATACGCGGGGGGCTGGCGATGGCCTCGCTTGGCGCATGCGGGCTGTTCGCCGCGATTTCGGGCTCGAACTCGGCGACGACGGCAACAATCGGATCGATGCTGCACCCCGAGATGGTCAAGGGCGGGTATGACGAACGGTTCAGCGCCGCCACGGCAGCGGCAGGCGGCACGGTCGGGATCATCATTCCGCCGTCGATCATTTTCATTGTCTATGGCTTCCTTATGAACCTGCCCATTTCCGAACTGTTTGTGGCCGGCATCCTGCCCGGTGCGCTGATGGTTATCGGAATGCAGGTCGCATGCTGGATCATCTGCCGTATCAACGGCTGGGGCCATCTGATCCCGCTGCAACTGAACCGCGTTCTGAAAACCGCCTTTGGTGCCTGGCTGGGTTTCTTTGCAATCGGGCTGGTGCTGTGGGGCATCTACACCGGCAAATTCTCTCCGACCGAAGCGGCGGGTGTGACCGTCGGCTTCTGCGTCATCGCCGGTCTGGTGAGCTATCCGATCAACCGCATCATGGGTGCGCGCGACGACATTTCCCCGACTGACAAGAGCTATGCGGAAATGATGGTCGTCGAAGGGTTCACGATCCCGGAAATCCCATCGATCGTGATCCGTTCCGCGCAAATTACAGGGATCCTGGCACCGCTGATCGCTATTTCGGTCGTCATGCAACAAATCCTGTCGCTGCTCGGCGCGCAGCAAACCATCGGGGATTTCGTGACTTCGATGGGCGGGTACCATGCGGTGCTGTTCACCTCGATGGTCATCGTCTTTTTCTCGGGCATGGTGCTGGAGAGCCTTCCGGTGACCATCATCCTCGCACCGATTCTGGCCCCCATTGCGGCATCGGTCGGCGTAGATCCCATCCACTTCTCGGTGATCTTCCTTGTCGGCGCATCAATCGGGTTCATTACGCCGCCATATGGCCTGAATCTTTATGTCGCGTCAGGCGTAACGGGCGTGCCCTATTTCCGGCTGCTGCGTTACACCGTACCCTATCTGGTCGCGCTGCTGTCCGTCTGGATATTGGTATCTCTGGTGCCTGATCTGGCCTTGATCCTGCTGCCAAACAAATAGAATGTAAGGGGATGGTCGAGACGGAAACTTCGGAACGAGAAACTCAGATACCGACAAATCTGCGATTGCTTCTCATCCTGGAAGAAGTCGCAAAGCGCGGCGTTGCTGTTAAACCGGCCGACCTGATCGACACCCTGGGGCTGGCGAAACCAACGGTTCACAGGCTGCTGCAAACAGCCGAAGCGGAGGGGTTCCTGCAACGCGATCTGGACGGACGCTCGTTCGGGCCCGGTCCACGTCTGCGCAGGCTGTCCGTCAACACAATGTCTGCTGAACACCTGCGCACCGCGCGTCTAGCAATCCTGCGCGGGGTTGCGGACGAAATTGGAGAGACCTGCAACCTTGCGATCCCGGATCGCGAGGGGATGATCTATCTGGATCGGGTCGAAACCAAATGGCCGCTGCGCATTCAGTTGCCGATCGGCACCCAGGTTCCGTTCCATTGTACCGCCAGCGGAAAGATGTATCTGTCCACCCTGCGCAAGGTCACGCTGGACGGTTTTCTTTCAGCGCGGAAACTTCTTCCGCAAACCGAGCGGACATTGACGGACCCCGAGACCCTGCGCACCGAGATCGGGCGCATTGCGGAAAACGGGTATTCCACCGACAACGAGGAATTCATGCCGGGAATGGCCGCCGTCGCCGTGCCTGTTACCGACGATCAGGACAGGCTGGCCGCGACACTGTCCGTTCACGCACCCACCCAACGCCACGATCTTGAAAGCTTGAAGAAATTCCTGAACACCTTGCAGGATGGGGCGGACAAACTCAGAAGGCTGCTCTTGTTCTGACCAGTCGGCTGCAGGGCAATGGACTAATCACTTCAAACCGCTACACTCTCTGTCCATGTTGCGTTTTAGGTTCGTTGTTTCATTTGTCATTGCACTTACCGTTGTGTGGTCCGGGCCACTGATTTCACAGTCATATGCAACCGACCGACCGCAAGATGCACTGGCCGTACAACTGGCAAATCAGGGACGTTATGCCGAGGCCGAAGCGCTTTTGCGCAGAACTCTGGCGCAGGATCGTGCGAACCTTGGGCCAAGCCATCCGAATACGGTCGACACAACCGAAAACCTGGCCGTTGTGCTGGATATTCTAGGGCGACCCGATGAAGCGGAACCGCTGCATCGCTTGATTCTTCAGACGCGCCGCAAGCATCTTGGCCCAAACTCACCCGCCACACTTCGGGCGATGAGCAATCTGGGAACCACCCTTCGGGATCTCAACAGGTTTCGAGAAGCGGTCGAAATGCTCGACGCGTCAGTCGCAGGATCAAACATTACCCACGGCGAGACGGCGCCCGAGACGTTGGCCCGCATGAACATGCTGGGCCATACCCTGTTGCGCGCCAATCAGCCAGAGCGGGCCGAGCAGGTTCTGAGGCGCGCGGTGGAACTGGGCGGCCAAACGCTTGGTGAAGACAATGCCGAGGTCCTGTCCTGGTCCGTCAATCTGGCTCTGGCACTGGACACAATGGCGCGTTTTGAAGATGCAAACGCCTTGAACGCGAGAATTATCGCTGGCCTCAGTCGCCGGCAGGGTCCGACTTCACCCAGAGTTCTGACGGCCAAGAACAATTTTAGTTTCAGCCTCATGAGTCAGGGCCGAATGCTTGAGGCTGTTCCGTTGTTTACCGAGGTCCTGAAGGCGTATGAGCAAACCTTGGGACCTCAACATCCTCAGACGATGACGGCACGGATCATGTTGGGAAACGCTTTGTCCAAACTGGGCCGAGGGGACGAAGCGCTTGCGTTGCGCAGGCGGGATCTGGACCTCATGATCAGCTCGGCAGGCCCGGAGCACGTCTATACGGTTCGGGCGATGCGAAACTATGCCAGCGCGCTGGAGGCGGTTGGGCGGTTAGTGGATGCCCAAACCATCCGCCAACGCGTTTTGGCGATTTCCCGGAAAACCAATGGCGAGCGTAGCGAAGACACGTTGATTGCCATGAACGATGTTGCCCTCGACCTGTTGGAAAGCGGTCAGGTTGCGCAGGCAAGGGAGTTGATGGAGCGCTCCCTTGATGGATTTGTGGGACTGTACGGGGCTGCCCATCCCCGAACGATAGAATCCGCCATAAACCTTGCGGCCATTCAAGCACAGGCCGGAGATAGCGAAGCCGCCATCGCTTTGCTGCGTGACATCCGCAAACATCTTGGTACGCACCCGCATTTCGGACCGAATGAGGAATTGCGGTTGGCGTTCAATCTGTCTTCAACCCTTCGCGATGCCGGGCTGCCACTGGAAGCAGCACAAGAGCTTGAGGCGATGGTTCCCAAAGCGGACGCCGTATACGGCCCTACGTCCGTCAGGCCACAATTGTTCCGGTTGCGGCTGGCCGAATCCTCTCTGGCTTCGGGTTCGTTCCGCAAGGCACTGCAATTGTCCCGTCACGCCCATTCCGTCTTGGCAGATCGATTGCGCCGCACCGGCAACCTCACCGCCGACGAACAGCGGGTCGCGCTGGAACAGGCCTCCCGCGCGGCGTGGGCTTTCATTCAGGCGTCCTGGGCGGTTTCCCAACAGACGGATAGAGCTGAGGCTGACCAGTTGGCGCGGGATGCTTTCGAGGCCGCACAAACGATCGGGCTTGGGCCTTCGGCCTTTGCCATATCGCGGGCTGCCGGGCGCATTGCGGCAGACAATGCCCGCGTCGAGCCCTTTTTGAACGACTGGATTGGCGCCAAACGCGATTTGGCGGCATTTGAGACCAAGTCCGTTGCCGCCGCATCCGGCGCAGGGACATCGATAGTGGCCGCGCCCGATACGCTTGATCGGCTGACGGACAGATTGGATAGAACAACGCAAGCCTTGCAGAATGCCTTTCCCGCGTTTTTTGACCTGATAAATCCGCGCGTGGTCCGGGTGACTGATTTCCTGCCGGGTGGCGATGCCGAACTCGATGACGACGAGGCGCTGATCCTGATCGTTCCGGAAGGTGGAAATGATCGTTCAACGCATTTCGGACCCGGCTTTGTCTGGGCCGTAACCCGTGAAGGCGTCACATGGTCCCGATTGGAATTCGATGCAACAGAGCTGGAAGCCCGAGTCTCGGCCCTTCGCCGTTCCATCAACCCAAACGAGGAGTTCCTTGTCGCGGCACGCGCACCCATTAACCCCTCCGGTCCCGCGCGACAGGACAGCACACGCAGGTTTGACATTGAACTGGCCCACGATCTGTTTCTTGACCTGTTCGGCGCACCGGAGATTTCAGAGGCAATCGCGCCGAAAAAGCGGTGGCTGATTGCCCCGCAAGGTTCGCTGCTGAGCCTGCCATTCGGCGCGCTGGCGACCGCCCCTCAAAAGGAATTCGGGTCCGTGGCGGAAACCCTTCGAAATACACGCTGGCTTGGCGTCGAACGCGCCCTGAGTGTCATCCCTTCCCTGCAACTGGTGTTGCGAGACAACACAAGCACCACGGCTCGGGCAGACACGGGCGTCAGTTACGTCGGGTTCGGCGATCCCGATTTTCACGGGACACCCGAACCCCTGCGGCTGGAGACCCGCAATCTTCACAGATCGGCCCAAGACCTGCGCGACGGGTTGAAGAACCTGCCAAGACTGCCCGGAACGCGGACCGAGATCCTGTCGCTGGCATCGCAGTTTGGGGCAGGCGAGCATTCCGTTTTTCTTGGATCTCGGGCCAACGAAAGTGAACTCAGAAAACTGGACGCTTCCGGGCAATTGCGCCAGACGCACGTTCTGCATTTCGCAACGCACGGGCTGATTTCCGGTGATTTCGACAATCTGGACGAGCCTGCCCTGGCGCTTTCGCCCCCGCCTTCGCCGCGCAGTCCCAAGTTTGACGGACTTTTGACCGCATCCGAAGCGGCCGCGTTGTCCTTAGATACAGAATGGGTTCTTTTGTCTGCATGCAACACCGCGGCGGGGGCAAAACCGGGGGCGGAAGGGCTGTCCGGGCTGGCCCGCGCCTTCTTTTTTGCCGGTGCCAGGAACCTCCTGGTGACTCACTGGCCGGTTCGGGATGATCTGACATCCCGCCTGATCACCGAGGTTGTAACGCCCTCGACCGACCGGGTTCGCAGCGAAGCGCTGCGTCAGGAAATTGAGGTGCTGATACAGGACACCAGCGAAGATCACCACGAACGCCCGTTGGCGCATCCCGGGAACTGGGCTGGCTTTCAACTGGTTGGTGCCGGTTGAACAAATCCGCTTTCACAGCCATGCGAAAAAACTGAGCGCAGGTCTTGGCCGTTTTCCTGCCGTTGCATATCTGTGGCAGTGACCTACTCGTTAGGCAAAGCGTGGAGCAACCCCTGTTGGCCGTCAGATCCTGCAACCAAGTCATGCCCGCGACGCATGCCGGACATGCATTGCACGTACTTATTTTTCATAGGTTTTAGGGATAGATGCAGAAACAAGAACTTCTGTCCCTGAAACACTTGGAATGACACGATGACCAAAGAACTACGTGAAACCGTACACTACGTCAGCTTTGTTGTTGCCGGGCTGGCATTCATTGCCGCACTCTCGATCCTATTTTACAGCTAATCGGGCAAAGCGGCCTAAAGACAGGCATCACTTTCGAATTGTCTGAAAGCCGGAGGAACACTCCGGCTTTTTTATTAGGCTTGCGCCATTGAACCGGGTGTTCTCAGCGGTGCCCATGTGAGGTCAGGCAGTCACACCCTCAACGGAAACGGCCGCTCTGAAAAAAAGGCATCCGAACCCGCACGGGTCGGATACCTTTTTTGGATTTTGAGTGTCGGATTACCGGCCCAGCAACAGGTCCGGCAACCACAATGCCAGTTCAGGAATAAACGTGGTCAGCATCAGTGTCGGCAGCCATGCAAACACGATGAAGATCAAAGTCGGCCACAGCATCTTGGCAACCGGCGTGTCGCAAACCTGCGCCCCCAAGTACAGCAGCGGCGCCGTGGGCGGCGTGATGTTGGCCATACCAAGATTGACGCCGATGATCGCGGCAAAGTGGATCGGATCCACACCCACGCTCTGCGCAATCGGCAGCAGAATCGGCGTGGACAGCAGCAGCCCCGAGATATCGTCCATCAGCATGCCGATCAGGATCATGACAACATTGATCATCAGCAAAATCACGACCGGGTTGTCCGAAACCGAATAGACCATATCCTTGGCCATCTGCGGCGCACCCTGCGAGATCAGGTTGTCTGATACGATCAGCACCATGAAAATCATCACCATGACCACCCCGATCGTAACACCCGAAGTCTGGATGGTCTGGGCCAGGGTTTTCCAGGTCAGGCCGCGATAGAAGTAGATTGCCACGGGAATCGCGTAAACAACGGCGATACCAGCGGCTTCGGTCGGTGTCATGATACCGCCGTAGATACCGCCCAGGATGATGATCGGCATCATCAGCGCCGGACCCGCCAACCGACCCTGGCCCAACAATGCAGGCATGAAGGGATTCGGGCGCTCTTTCAGTTGGATATCGTCATACTTTCGCAGCATGAACTGATTGGTGATGATCAGCAGCGTGATCAGAATGATTGCGGGAATGACTGTCGACAGGAAGCACTTCAGCACGTGTTGCTGTGCGACCCAGCCGTAGAGGATGTGCGATGAACTGGGCGGGATCAGAAGGCCCAGGGGGCTTGCCGACACAATCAGGGCCGCGGATTGCCCTTTCGGGTAATTCGCCTTTTTCAGGTGCGGCATCATAATACCGCCGATGCAGGTCAGGGTCGCATTCGCACTGCCCGAGATCGAGCCGAACACGCCGCAGGCCAACACGGAGGCCGCGTTCAGTCCACCTTTGATGTGGCCAATGAACATCTCGGCCAGCGCCACCAGAGGCGCCGCAATTCTGCCTTTCTCCATAATGCCACCGGCAATCATGAAAAGCGGAATGGCGAGCAGCACCAGAGAGCGGATCCCCGTCGCTCCGGTCGGCAGATATCCTGTGATGGATTGGTCTCCCACCATCGCGATAAAGATCAGGACGGCTCCGAACGCCACATAAACGCTGACACCCAGCAAGAGCATCAGGCAGACAATAACAAGACTTCCGGCGATAATCATTTCGCGGCTCCCTTAAGAATTTCAGAGCGCAACGGAAGCCCGAGCCCCTTGCGGATATGAACGTAGAGATACGCAGCCGTGAACATCGCCATGAAGCCGAAAGAGCACATGATCGCAATGCGCCAGGAGACGAACGGAATTCGCAGGACCGGAGTGGATCGCAGCCGGGGGAAAGAGAAGTCGTCAAGCAGTGACACGTAGCAGGCGTAGACCATAAAGAGGATCACAAGAAGCTCGACCAATAGCACCACGAAGCCGCGCCACCAGATCATCCGGGGATTGTGTATCACGATACCCAGAATATCGGCGTTGATATGCAGATTGCGCGCAGAGGCCAGAACCGCACCGGCAAAGAAGCCGATGATCGAGAAGGCCAGGAGCCATTCTTCATAAGCGAACAGGTCGCCGCCGAAACCGTATCGGATTACAACAACAGCGCCAAAGGTGAAGGCCATCAGGAAGCCGCAGGCCATGACGATTTGTCTGCAAACAAACGCGATCACTTTCATGGGATACCCGATGACGGGCGGCAATTCGTCGGTAACTTTCTGCGGTTTATCGGCGTCTTCGTCGCCAACCCATCTCGTCATGTCATCGTCTTCTATCGACATGTCTGTCCCCGCTTTTTGTTTTTTTGTCAGGTATTAGAAAAAGGGCCGGCAAGTTTGCCGGCCCACCTGGGTTTCAGACTATCAGTTTTTGCTTGCAAGCAAACGGTCAATCACATCCTGACCGACGCTTTGCGCCATCATGGGCCAGATATTTTCCTGAATGTGGGCAGCCATTGCGGCCTGCTCTTCTTCGTTCAGGGACAGGATAGTATAGCCTTTTTCGATCAACTTCTCCCCAAAGGCCGCATCGTTGTCGCGGTTATACTGGAAGAAGTCGTCGGAAGCCTTGGTCATTGCGGCCTGCAATGCCGCCCGCTGCTCGTCGTTCAGCTTGTCCAGTGTACGCTGCGAGGCATAGAACGTGGTCAGTTCCGAGATCGAGTTGTACTCTACGAAATGCGTGCCGACATCCGACTGCGCGAAGATCGAGTAGGTTGCCGTCTTGGTGCAGCAGATCGCGCCGTCCACGATACCGGACTGGATCGCGGGGAAGATGTCGCCCCATGCCATGGTCGTCGCCTTGTAACCAAGTGCTTCCACCATGGCTTTTACAGCCGGAGACGACCAGACGCGAATGTTCATGCCTTTGTCGTCAAAAGTGTTCCAGTTGGTCGGCTCCTGCGTGGCCACGATGCCGACAAACCCTTCGGGGTTCTGGGCCATCACGCTCACACCATACTCGTCGGTGATTTCCTGCAGGATTTTGTTATATTCGGAATCCATGTTGCGCATGATGTTGTTCATGTCGTCCCAGCCACCCACGAGGAACGGCATCGACAGGAACTCCAGGCGCGGGTCGGTGTCGGCATAGATAAAGGCCGCCGCCAGATCGATGTTGCCGCGGGCCACGTCTTCAAACAGCGCCTCGCCCGAGCCCAGCTGGTTTGCGGGGAACACTTCGATCTTCAGACCGACGTTTGCCGCCGCGACGTCCGCCGCAACCTGTTCCATCATCTTTGTACCCTGATGGTCGATTGGGAAAACACCGGCAAACCGCAAAGTCATATCTTCGGCGAATGCAGCGGTGGCCATCAGCGCGCTGGTGGCGCCAATGACCAGCCCTTTGGCCAGTTTGTCGAATTTCATGAGAATTTTCCTCCCTTTAGGGTTTTTGCCCTTGAACACCGGGCTTTTAGAATCGTTTTGGCCAGCAGCATCGCCACGTGGCCAGTTCTTAATATTTTGTTATCACTAAAGCTGGAATTTATCATCTGCAATTTGTTTTTGCGAATCTTTTTCGATTGAAACATCTGAAAGGCGAATTTGGCCGACGAAAAACAGTTTGATTTCAACCCTGTGAATGTGAGCCCGCCAACAATTGTTGCAGGCCCACGCGTCAGCGGTGGATTTGAACTGAATCCCGAACAGCTAAGGATCGCACTCATTCGGACCACTCCATCGGCACCGGACGTTGCAACAATTGCAGATCGTCATCTTGCTAAATCCCCTGGGGCGTTTCAACATCAACCTGAGTACCCGGACAGGAATGCGTTCAGATTTTCACCCAGTTCATCGCAAAGATAGCCCCCCTCCTGTACGATGACGGTCGGAACGGCCAACTCATTCAGCTTCTCCGCAATTCTGGTGAAGCCCGGCGTTGATACCGCCAGCCCGCCAAACGGATCACCTTCGAAAGCGTCGAGGCCCAGCGCGATCACGACCGCGCCCGGCGCAAAGGCCCGGACATGTTCAAGCCCGCTTTCCAGCCCCTTCATGAACCCGTCATCCCCGGTTCCGCGCGGTAGGGGAATATTGAGGTTATAACCAAATCCGGCGCCCTCACCGCGTTCATGCGCGTGGCCCCAGAAGAATGGATAGAACCGCGCGGGATCCGCGTGGATGGAAAGCGTGAAGACGTCACTGCGTTCATAGAAAATGCCCTGCGTACCGTTTCCATGGTGCAGATCCACATCGATGATCGCCACGCGGTCATGCTGCTTTCGCAGGTATTGCGCTGCGATTGCGCTGTTGTTGAGATAACAGAACCCACCCGCCAGATCGCTGAAACAGTGATGCCCGGGCGGGCGGCACATCGCATAGGCGACATCGTCGCCTTCGCTCACGGCCTGCGCTGCGGAAACAGCGCAGTTCGCAGACCAGCGCGACGCTTCCCAGGTGTGCTCTCCGATAGGACAGGACATATCCGCGATGTGGTATCCCGCTTGCGCCACGGCGGATAACGGATAGCTCGCCGTGCGGCGGTCGGGATGAATGTTCGGGAAAATCTCTGGCGCCGCATCCGGAATACGTTGCCAGCGCGGGTAAACCGTCGACAGAAACTTCAGATAGGCCGGAGCGTGGACCGCCGCAATCGGACCCAGGCCATGATCCTCGGGGGCCAGAATGTCATGCCCGCCTGTCGCGACCCCATCCAGAAACCGTTCCAGCCGTTCAGGTTTTTCCGGATTGGGCTGCATGAGGCCATTCACCAGAAATCCCGAAGGAAAGTGTTGGCGCTGTTTTTCCTGTTCAACAAAGACTTTCATGCCATCCCCCTAAAACGCGACCTGATCCGGGCCTTTTAGCCCCAGTGTTTCGCGTACATCCGTGGGTGATGCGACATCGAACCCCAATTCTTCGACAATGCGTCGAATTTTCTGCACCTGCTGCGCATTGCTTGTGGCCAGTTCCCCTTTCGCGTTCATCAGGTTGTCTTCCAGCCCGACGCGCACGTTCCCTCCCAGCACCACGCTCATTGTCCCCAAAGGCATCTGCTGGCGCCCGGCAGCGAGAACGGAAAACTGGTACTGATCACCCAGCAAACGGTCCGCGGTTGATTTCATGTGCATCAAGTTCTCGGGGCTGGCATCCATGCCGCCAAAGACACCCATGACAAACTGAAGGAAGACGGGTGCCTTGATCCGTTTTTTCCGAAGATAGTAGGCGACGGTCTGGATGTGACCAACGTCGTAACACTCCAGCTCGAACCGTGTTCCGCACCCATCCCCCATCAGCGTGAAAAGACGCTCGATATCATGAAACGTGTTCTTGAAAACATTGTCGCGAGAGTTTTCCAGAAATGGCTCTTCCCAGTCGTGTTGCCAGTCCGAGAAACGTTCGCGCATCGGGAAAAGACCGAAATTCATTGACCCCATGTTGAGCGAACACATCTCAGGCGACAGTTGCGACGGAGCGGACAGGCGCTCTTCGATCGTCATCTGCGAACTACCACCTGTCGTGATGTTGATGACCGCATCTGTAGCCTGTTTGATGCGCGGCAAAAACTGCCGGAATACGTCGATATCCGCGCTTGGCTTCCCGGTTTCCGGGTCGCGCGCGTGAAGATGCAACACCGAGGCCCCTGCTTCGGCTGCCCCGATAGCCGCAGTCGCGATCTCATCCGGTGTCACCGGCAGATACGGGCTCATGCTAGGGGTGTGGATCGAACCTGTGACCGCACAGGTTATGATGATTTTTCTTGTCATATTCAGCTCTCCAGCCCGGCTTCCCGCGCAAATACGGAAAGGCTGTCATCCAGAATGTTCAGAATGTCGCCAACCTGATCTTCGGTTACGATCATCGGCGGGCAGATCAGGAAATGATCCCCTTCCAGCCCACCTCTGGTCCGGCGGGAATAGGTGATCAGACCTCGATCGTAGCAGATGTCCACAAACCGGGAATACGCATCCAGTTGCTTGGGAAGCGGCGTCATGCTGTTGCGATCCGAAACCATTTCAAACGCCATCAGCAAACCTTTGCCCCGCACATCGCCGATGAAGGAATAGCGTCCCATCAACTCGTGCAGCCCGGCCATCAGAACACCACCCATCCGGGTCGCGTTCTCAAGCAGATTCAGGCGTTCGATTTCACCCAGCACTGCCAGACCCGCCGCGCAGGCCAGCGGGTTGCCTGCATAGGTGTGACCGTGCGCAAAACCGCCAGCGGCCAGGACGGCGTCCACCATCCGTTCGTCGGCAATCATCGCGCCCAGCGGCGCATAACCGGCGGCAAAGCCCTTGGACACAGCGGCCAGATCCGGACGAACATCCCAATGTTCGGACGCCATGAATTTGCCCGTCCGTCCAACGCCGGACATGACTTCGTCCATGATCAAAAGGATACCGAATTCGTCGCAGATTTCCCGGATGCGGCGATAATAGCTGTCCGGTGCAACCAACGCTCCGGTCGACGCGCCACCCACCGGTTCCATGATAAAGGCCAGCACGGTCTCAGGACCCTGAGCGATGATCTCATCCCTCAGCATCTCGGCGTATTTCAAACCGCGCGCGTCATCGGACAGGTTGTCATTGTCCAGATAGCAACGCGGTGCCGGGATCTTCGGCATGTCCTGAAACATTGGCCGAAACACATCTACCAAGGGCCCGTACCCGGTCAGTGCAAGCGCACCCAAGGTGCTTCCGTGGTAGGAAGGGAACCGCGAAATCACTTTCCAGCGGTCCTGCTGCCCAGTGGCGACCGCCCATTGGCGCGCAAACTTCACGCAGGATTCAACCGCTTCTGAGCCACCCGACACAAAAAAGACCCGGTTCAGACCGTCCGGCATGCGCGCGGCGATGGCCGACGCGAGGTCTTCGGCCGGGGCGTTTTCGAAATGGAGCCTGTAAGCGAACGTGGCGCTGTCCATTTGCGCCTTCATCGCAGCCAGAACGTTCGGGTTCGAATGTCCGATGTTGCTAACCATCGCACCGGATGAGCCATCAATGTACCGTCGGCCTTCCGTATCCCAAAAATAGATCCCTTCGGCACGGTCGACCTGAGGCCGCCGGAGACGGGATTGATAGAACAAATTCGATTTCTGCACTGACAGGCCTCCGAGAATCCCTGAACGTATCGGGACGACAAGAAGATGTTGCGCGCAGATCTGTCATAGACCAAATAGATAATATGAATGGATATCATAGATCTGGTTAATGGCATGAAGGAATCCAAGGCGGAAAGACTGGCGCGGGAACTGGACTGGAACCTGCTGCGCACCTTCATGTTTATCGTCCAGGAAGGCAGCCTGACCAGCGCAGCCAACCGACTGAGATTGCGCCAGCCGACGATAAGCCAGGCCTTGCAGCGGCTTGAAGCCCGCACCGGCACCAAGCTGATCGAGCGCAGTCCGTCAAGTTTTCGGGTCACGCCGGCCGGCGAAACCCTGTATCAGGAATGTGTTGAAGTGTTCGGAACCATCACGCGCGCCGTGCAGACAGCCCAAACCACACGGGATCATCTGACCGGTCAGGTCTCCATCGCCACAACCAGCCGAATTGAAAGCCCTTTCTACGACAGGGTTCTGTCTGATTTTCACGAACAGAATCCCAACGTGACATTTGAAATCAACGTCATGTCCAGCGCAAACGTCCAGCGCAGTGTTCTGGAGAAGAACGCGGCCGTGGGCTTTTGCCTGGCCCACGAAATTCACCCCAGACTGAATCACGAGATCATGTATAGATCTTTCTTCAGCCTCTTTTGCGGCCCGACGCATCCTCTTTTTGGGCAAGCGGATTTGAAGCTGAGCGACCTGAGAGAGTATTCGTCGGTCTCGTTCAAAACCGACCAGTTGTGGGATGCCCTAAGGCCGGTGGCCCTTTTGCGGGCGCAGCAGGCGTTGGACAAGAAGGTTATCGGATACACGTCTAATCTGGACGAGGCCTTGCGGATGATCATTGCCGGGCTGGGGTTTGGCCCCCTGCCCGTCCACTTCGCCCGTCAATATGTGGCGCAAGGCAAACTCTGGCGCCTGCCGCCTTACACCAACGAACCGGTGATCGATTTTTTCATGGTCCACCATGGCAACGCGCGTCTGAACCCCGCAGAATTCGCCTTTCTTGAAATGTTGAAGGCCAGAATATCCAGTACTCCGCTAAGCAAACGCACATACTCGGACTGACATCCCGACACAGGGCATCGTCCGGCCCGGATGTTTTCAAATGATACAGTTGTCAGGAAATATTGCACGAACGTGAAAATCATCCTAGCATCGCGCTCAGGCTGTTGGGTTGGGGCCATGTCAATACACCCGGAAACATCAACGTGAGCAACCTCCTGTTCTGAGCACTTGTAGTATGAGCGATTATCAGCAAATCGGCGAACGCCTGAGGGACCTTTACCCCGACCTTCCCCGCGTTCTGAAAATCGTCGCGACCTACATGCTTGAGCATCCGGGCGACATCGCGACACTGTCCATGCGCCGTGTGGCAACAAATGCGGGCGTTTCCCTGCCGAATTTTTCCCGCATGGCAAAAATTCTGGGGTACGAGACCTATAGCGAGCTGCGTGACGTCTATCGCAAACAGGTGCAGCAGCACGACATCAAGGATTATCACCTGCGCGCCGTAACCATGAGCGACTCGGAAGACAGCCGCAGCAACATCAGGTTCTGGGAGCAGTTGCGCGACGCAGCGCTGACCAACGTATCTTCTCTGTTCGAAGCCAACGACCCGGAACACATCGCCGAGATCGCCCGCATGTTAAGCAAAAGCAGACATGTCTATCTGGTGGGAATGCAGGCTTCGCAAACCCACGCGTCTTACCTGCACTATCTGGCGGGAATGACCAGCGGCAAATTCCGCCTGCTTCAGGCCGCTGGCGGTGTTCTGGCCGACTCAATCACCGATATCTCGGAAAAGGACACCGTGATAACAATCAGCCTGCAACCTTGCGCCAACGCGGCCATTCAGGTGTCCGAATTTGCGCAGGAACGAAAGGCGAAGGTAATCGCGATCACCGACAGTCCCGCGTCGCCTATTGCGATCATGGCAGATCACACACTGCTGGCTCAGGATCAGGCCCCGTTTTTCTTTGGCTCCTTTGCCGGCGTAACGGTGCTGATCGAGGCACTGATCGGGTTCTTCACGATCGAGGAACGGGCCAGCGCAACAGACAGAATCAAACAGATTGAAGCGGATCGCATCAGGCTGGGCGAGTATTGGAAGGACAAGGAAGTCTGACAATGTCGAAGGAAGAAACACTGGCAATTCTGGCGTGTCAGATCCGCATTCCGCAAACGAACTCTGCGCAGGAACGCGACGATCATCTGGCGCAGTCCACGCAAAGAGTATCCGAGGAACTGGCCGCCAGGCCTGCGGACCTGGTGGTCTTGCCCGAATTGTCGAGCATAGATTATTCCCGCGCGGCGTTTTCGCGTCTGGACGATATTGCCGAACCCCTGGACGGTGCTTCATTCCGCGCGTGGCGTGATGTGGCGCTAAAGTTCGGCGTTTTCGTTTCCTACAGCTTCGCGCGCAGAGGGACAGACGGCAACTATATCTCGATTGCGGTTGTGGGACCGGACGGCAATCTTGTCGGGCATTATGACAAACTACATCTGGCCCAATACGGCGCCTCGATGGAGAAAGAGTATTTTGAGCGCGGCGCGCATCTGCTGACTTACGAAGTCCGTGGATTCAGGATCGCCCCTATCATTTGCTACGACATCCGCATTCCCGAGCTATGCCGCACCCTGGTTGTCGACAGGGGTGTTGATCTGATAACCCATTGCGGCGCCTATTTCCGGGATGAATCCTTCCCCACCTGGCACGCCTTCGCGACCACCCGAGCGATGGAGAATCAGGTGTTCCTGATGTCACTCAACCGCGCCGGTGAGCAGTATGGAAATTCGCTGTTCTGCTGGCCCTGGATGGACGAAAACAAGAGCCCCGTCGCGTTTCCACAGCATGAAGAAGCCTTGAAACACATCGTTTTGGAACGATCCGTTCTGAATCAGGCCCGCACCGATTATTCTTTCCTGAGGGACCGGCTGGAAGACTATGATCGTCTTCCGACCCTGACCTAACAAACCTCGCAATACGCAAACGATTGGCTCAGGACCGCTCGGGACAATTCCGGAATGGTGGTGAACTGTACGCTTGTTCACATAATTTAACGAATGATATAATTTGTTAGACTAATTTTTCAAATTTAATATTCTGAGTAAAATTGGCTTTGAATCAGAATCACAGGAAAGCGAAATGACTGTCCCAAGCCACGCTTCAGTAATTGTTATCGGCGGCGGAATTATGGGGTGCTCGACCCTGTACCACCTGGCAAAAATGGGGGTCGGCGATGCGATCCTGCTGGAACGCAACAAGCTGACCAGCGGTACGACGTGGCACTCTGCTGCACAGGTACGCGCCCTTCGCCATTCGCAGAACCTGACCCGTATGATCCAGTATTCGGTCGATCTTTATTCCCGGCTTGAACAGGAAACGGGCCAGAATGTTGGCTGGATCCAGAAAGGCAGCCTGTCCATCGCCACCTCGGACGGGCGTATGACACATATCCGACGGCAAGAGGCGCTGGCCAGAGCCTATGGGGTCACTGCGCAATCCATCAGCGCAGGCGAGGCCAAGGAACGCTGGCCGCTGATGAATGCCGAAGATGTCATCGGCGCTGTCTGGTCGCCGGACGACGGCCGAGTCAGCCCTTCGGACGTGTGCGCCGCACTGATCAAGGCTGCGAAAGGTTTGGGCGCAAGGATTTTCGAGGATACCGGGGTCACTGGCATCCTGACTGAAAATGGCCGCATCAAGGGCGTTGAAACAACGGCCGGTACGATCACATGCGATGCCATTGCCTTGTGCACCGGGCTTTGGTCACGCGAAGTGGGCGCCATGGCCGGCTCCGCCGTGCCTGCGCTTGCCTGCGAACATTTCTACCTGCTGACCAAGCCAATCGACGGAATTGTCGGAAATACTCCAACGCTCAGCGACCACGACAGCCATCTGTACATCCGCGACGATTCAGGCGGCTTGCTGGTGGGTTGCTTTGAACCCATGGGCAAACCGGTGAAACCCGGCATTCTGGATGAAAACTTTGAATTCAGCCTACTGCCCGAGGACTGGGACCACTTCGAGCCGATGATGATGAACGCGCTGCACCGGTTACCGGCGCTTGAGACGGCCGAGGTCAAAATGCTGCTCAACGGGCCCGAGAGTTTTACCCCGGACGGCATGTTCATGCTGGGCGAGACGGCGGAGACACGCGGGCTGTATCTGGGCTGTGGTCTGAACTCGGTCGGGATCGCTTCGGGTGGCGGCGCCGGGATGAACCTGGCCCATTGCATCGTTCATGGGCACACGACGTATGATTTGGGCGAAGCGGATGCCAAACGTTTTGCGCCTGTGTTCAACTCGCTGGATCATCTGATGGCCCGGGCGCCGGAAATTCTGGGAACCCACTACGAAATCGCATATCCCGGCCGTCAGCTCACAACCGCGCGGAACCTGCGTGCCCTGCCGCTCGAGACGGAATACAAGGCTGCGAGCGCGCATTTTGGCCAGTTTTATGGCTGGGAGCGCCCGCTCTACTTCGGAAAAACCGCCGAGCCCGCAATGAGTTTCGGCAAACCCGACTGGTTCGAAAACGTGGCGAATGAAGTCAAAGCCGCGCACGAGCAAGCGGCTGTCTTCGATGCGTCATCCTTCGGCAAGATCGAGGTTGAAGGCCCGGATGCCGAGGCGTTTCTGCAACATACATGCGCGTCCAACATGGCCAAGCCGCCGGGCAGTGCTGTCTATACTGCGGTCCTGAATGAACGCGGCACCTATGAAAGCGACATTACCGCCCATCGGATTGCCGATAATCACTATCGACTGTTCGTCGGCACCAATGCGATCAAACGGGACCTCGCCTGGTTCCGCCGCCACTCGGAAGGGTTTGATGTGACCCTGACCGACAGCACCGAGGACTACGCCGTTCTGGGCCTGATGGGTCCTGACGCCGCACGGATCATCACCGAGGCCGGTGCGCCCGAACTGACCAGACTGGGCTATTTCAAGGTCGGTCCCGCGCACATCGCCGGATGCCATGTTCGGGCCGTGCGCATGTCATATGTCGGGGAACCGGGCTGGGAAATCACCATGCGCGCCGAAAACACCCCCGCGGTTTATGCAGTGCTGACGGCAGCGGGCGCAAAACCGGCGGGCCTGTACGCCCAGACCGCCATGCGGATCGAAAAGGGATTTGCCGCCATGGGTCATGAGCTGGACAGCGACACGTCCCCTGTCGAGGCCGGGCTGGACAGTCTGGTGTCGAAGAAGAAGCCCTTTATCGGTTCCGAAGCGCTGGCACAGCGCCGCGAAACGAGTTCACGCCATCTGGTCACGGTGATCATCGACGACGAGGCGGCGCTGCCACTGGGACATGAGCCCATCTATGCCGGAGACAAGATTGTGGGTCATACGACGTCCGCCGCTTTTGGCTATCGTATCGGCAAGCCGGTTGCACTCGCCCATGTCAAACTGAAAGACGCTGATGGCGTCAGGGTCCATTTGGATATAGCGGGCAGCCGGTTTGCGGCGAAACTTCAATATGCGTGTGCGTTTGATCCGGAAGGCGCACGGATGCGCAGATAAGACGCCACCGCGCCGTGGTGAAAAAATCCGGCGCGGTGGAACCGAAACATGTAAGACGTCGCCAAGTTCCGAATTCACTGGTATCCGGGTAGGCAAGCCGGTCGCAGAAAGGGTGACGTCCGAAAATGCCAGTTGAAATCATCGAAAACACATGGATACCACTACCGGACGGGCGAAAGCTTGCCGCAAGGATCTGGTTGCCGGAAACAGGGCCTTCCCCTGCGATTCTGGAGTACCTTCCATACCGAAAGCGTGATGGGACTGCGCCGCGGGATGAAACAACCCATCCTGTGTTTGCCAAGGCCGGATATGCCTGCATCCGGGTCGACATTGCCGGAACCGGCGACAGCGAAGGCCAGTTCGATGATGAATATTCCGAGCAGGAACTCAGCGATGGCGAAGCCGTTCTGAACTGGATCGCAGCACAAGGCTGGTGCGACGGAAACGTCGGCATGATCGGAATTTCCTGGGGCGGGTTCAACGGGTTGCAACTGGCTTTCCGCCGTCCTGCCGCGTTGAAAGCGGTCGTCAGTGTCGCCTCGACAGTCGATCGTTACGCCGACGACATTCATTTCATGGGCGGGTGCCTGCTCAGCGACAACGTCAACTGGGGGTGCCAGATGTTCGCCTACCTGACACGCCCGGCTGACCCCGCTTTGCGACCTGGTTGGCGCGAGGACTGGCTGAAACGGCTTGAAAACGTGCCATTTTCAGCCGCCGACTGGCTGCGCCATCCCACCCGAGATGGGTTTTGGAAACATGGCTCGGTCTGTGAAGACTGGTCAGCCATTCGGACACCCGTTCTGGCAATCACCGGCTGGGCGGACGCCTATGTCAACGCGCCCCCCGCGCTGGCCGCCAATCTTGAAGTACCCGCAAAGGCTATAATCGGGCCCTGGGAACACCGCTATCCGCATATTGCCAAACTGGATGCCGGGGACTTCCACTCGGAAGTCATCAGGTGGTTCGACCGATGGCTGAAAGGGCAACAGAACAGGGCCGAGGATTTGCCCGCCTATCGGACGTATATGCAGCAACATTTCAATCCGACCAAGGAAAACAAGCCAAGACAGGGGCACTGGATCGCCGAAAGCCAATGGCCCTCACCCAATGTAGGTACCCAGCACTGGCACCTGCGACCGGGTGGATTTGCGGACGCTCCTTTCGCCGAAAAAGCGACGGTGGCCAGCCCCTCGCATATCGGACAGGCAAGCGGGTATTTCTGTCCGGGCATGCGGATAGATAACGAGTTGTCCGAGGATCAATCTCAGGATGATGCACTGTCACTTTGCTTCGACAGCACAGCAATGCAAAAACCGCTGGACCTGTTGGGGCGCGCCCGGCTGAAACTGTCCTTCACCGTGGACAAGCCGGTGGCGCAACTGGTCGCGCGTCTGTGTGACGTTGCCCCCGACGGAACGTCGCAGCGGATTACCTACCGCGCGCTGAACCTGACGCATCACAACAGCCATGAAACGCCCGAGGCCCTGGTGCCCGGCAAGGTCTATGAGGCTGAAATCGTATTGAACGAATGCGCCCACCGCCTGCTACCGGGGCACGTTCTGCGTCTGGCGCTGTCCAACTCATATTGGCCAATAGTCTGGCCTGCACCCGACGCTGCACAAGTGACGCTGCTGCTGGAACACTCAACCCTGCTGTTGCCTGTGCGGGACGTACACGAGGAAATCGCACCATCAAATCCCGGGCCGGTTCAGGATTATCCGACACTTCAGGCCAGTCAACTGCGGCCACCTTCTGGACGTTCGGAGCGCTCAGTGGAAGACGACGGAACCGTGGTCCTTACGACATTTGACGATTACGGCAAGGCCACCGACCCTTATCATGGCATGACAGTTGGCAGCCATGTGGCCATGCGTTACGCGATCCACCCAAATGATCCGACAACGGCACAGTACAAAGCCAATTGGTCATTTACGTTCGCACGAGGCGATTGGCAGGTTGAGATACATACGGAAGGCCAGATGACCTGCGATGAGCAGAATTTTTACCTGGAAAGAAAATTGCGCGCGACCGAAGGCTCCGAAAAATCCGAAGTCCTGACAAAGGAATGGCGCGAGACAATCCCGCGTGGACTTCTTTGAGATTACTGATCACGAAAGGTTAATCGTCTCGAAACTCACTAACCCGTTCCTAGGATCCGGATTTAGGTTTTCGCTTTGAAGAATCGCGCCCTACAACAACCGCAAAACAGAAATGGCACCCTTTGCTTGGCGAAAGTGCCGGACGCGTGACGCGCCAAGTGTCCGGCATTCAAATTTCAGGTTTTCAGGATCAAGCCCTGACCTGTCGGCGGAGACAAGAAGTGAAAGTTCATCTTCTGGCTCAGCTCGTCCATCGCGTTCTGGCTCCGCACGAAGAAAAATACTTGGGATGTGCACAACATGTTGGAACTTGCATGGAAAGCGCCCGGATTCAACTGTGCGACGGTTACTCAGAAGCCCTGATGCTCGACGGCAAAGGATCAACTTACGTCTTGGCAGATCTGACTGAATACCCAGTCAACCAGAAAACGGGTCGCGCTATCAGCGCTCCGCATCGCCTGCAAAGCACAGGCAAGGTCGAGCGGTTGATTCAAACCATGAAGAACTGGGCGCTCTTGGACAATTACCACCTATCACACTACATGAAACAACAGATCGGCGTACTTGTGACTGTGACAACAAACATCGATACCACAAGAGCATCGAAAACCTAGAACCGGTGGGGGTCTATCGCGGGCGACACGTGAAGTTCCTATTAAGGATCGCGTAAATCGAGAGACAGACACCCTAGGGTCAGGATTCATAACCAATGGATGACGGTCGCAGCGTGTGGCTACACGCCGCCAGTCCTTGAGCCTGCCGAACATGAATTCAATCCTGTCACGCCGTTTTTGTTGACGTTTATCGTATTTCAAGGTTGTCTTGCGTTGGTTTCGACTCAGGATACCGACGCGTATACCTTTGTCTTTTAACGCATCTCGGAACTAATCGGCGTCATAGCCACGATTTCCAAGCAACCAGTTGACCCTTGGCAAGCTGCTCAGCAGTGCTCGCGCGCCGATGTAGTCACTGAATTGACCAGCGGTGACGAAAAGGCTGAGTGGTAGCCCTTGGCTATCACAGATAGTATGCCGTTTGGTGTTCATGCCGCCCTTGGTTCGACCAATCAGGCGGCCACGCCCCCTCTTTCGCGACCATACTGGTCGTGGTGGGGTCTGTTGCCTCGATCATCACGGTCTTATTCTCGCCGTGTTAGGCGGCCAGGCGCACCATCTTCTGGGTGAAGATGCCTTTCTCGCTCCAACGTTTCCACCGGCTGAAGAGCGTCTTGTGCGACCCGTATACCTCCGGCGCATCTCGCCATCGCAACCCATTACGGTTGAATAAGATAATCCCGCTCGACACCCTTCTAACATCGACCCGTGGCCTGCAGTCTGCCTTCAGGAAGAAAGGGGAAAACTTGGCCACCTGCTCGTCGCCTAGCCAGAAAAGGTCACTCATGTCACAGCTCCGTTTTCCAAGCCGTGATTCACGCAGCGCATTAAGAATCAATGCATATTGACCCTATAGACCAATGCCGCCGATCAAAAACAGTTATTTGCTTTTTTTGTTACCTTTCATTATACATTAATATGGACGCTGGTCGCCGGGACAGGCAGAGCGCAAGGAAAAGAAAACCGGCGTGATCGTCGCAAGGTATCTCGACGCCTGCCTTTGATGATCACGATTATTCAGTCTTGCTTGCCTTCGGTTTCATCAACCCATTCTGCACGGGGATTGGCCCCCACTTCATCCAGTTTCTTCAAAACTTCGGCTTTCCAGCCTGCCTTGATGTTGAGCGCGAGCTGTGACGCTGGTCGGTGGTCAGGCTGAAGGATCGCGTATTCATATCTGAGCGGGTTTTCGAACGGCAAAAACGCAACCTTCCCCTGAGACAGCCCCAATTCACGTTCGGTGGCAAAGGTCAGCGGATCAACGATGGTGCAGCACTGACCCGAACTTACAAAGGGGATCAACGGAAGAAAGTACTGGCAGGTGACAGTCGGTTTGTAGTTTGCAGATTCGTCCTGAAACTCTTGCCGGATCTTACGCTGGAACGGATGGGTTTCGTGCAACCCGCCCATGGGGATCCCATCCAGATCAGAAATCGTTATGCTTTTCCGGGACGCCAGAGGGTGCGCGCTGTCTATGGCGCAAAAACAGTCAGCCCCGATGAGTTCGGCTGAATATTGCGGTTTTCTGCCGGCAGAGTGTTCAAAATCAGCGAAACCAAAATCGATATTCTGGGTACCTGCAAGCTCCATGATCTGGGGCGAACTGCGTGTGGACAGCGTGATGCGTATATTGGGGTTTTCCCCGACCGACTGGCTGATGAACCGCGGGAACAGAAACGCCGAAGGACCAGGCATTGTGGCGATGTTCAAACTGCCGGAATGCCCTTTGATCAGCCCTTCCATGGTACTGGAAATCGTCGAAAGCCGATCCAGGATACCCGTAGTTTCCGCAAGAAGGTAGTGCGCTTCGGGAACCGGCACCAGACGCCGCCCTTTGCGTTCGAACAACGTAAGACCCAAGTTCTTTTCAAGGTTCTTCAATGCCAGGCTGATCGCTGGTTGCGTGCGGTTCAGTTTTTTCGCCGTCTGAGAAATGGAACCGGTTTCCATCACTTCGCGAAATACGGCCAGTTGGGTAAGATTCATGCGCTATATATAAGCTAAATTTAAATTTTGTGAAATATAACAAATTTGTATTTATGTGAATTCCCTCTACGCTGGCGGGATCAAATTTCGGGCAAACCGAATCCGATGATCCACAACTTGGAGGAAACGATGAGACTATCGAAATGCCTGGCAGGCATCGCTCTGGCTGGCGCGCTGGCCGCACCGGCGCTGGCACAGGACCCGACCTTTTTCCGCATCGGTACCGGCGGGGCTGGCGGAACCTACTTCCCCATCGGCGGCACAATCGCAAACGGGATTTCTGCCCCTCCGGGTTCGCGCCCGTGTGAAGAAGGCGGCCAGTGCGGCGTGCCCGGTCTGATCGCGATTGCGCAATCCACCACTGCGTCTGTCTTTAACAATGCGGCCGTTCAAAACGGCGAGTTGGAGGCCGGTCTGGCCGCCGCCGACGTCACGCGCTCGATGTATCTGGGTGAGGGCAAATTCGAAGGCAAACCGCATCCTAACCTGCGCATCGTAGCCAATCTCTTCCCCGAGGACCTGCATTTGGTTCTGCCGGCAGGTCAGACGATCAATGATCTTGGCGATCTGGAAGGCAAACGTGTTGGTATCGCGCAGGCGGGTTCGGGCACTCAGGTGGCCGTTCTGCAGATGCTGGACGCCTGGGGCGTCAACCGCGACAACATGGACGAGGCCGAGCTGAACAACAGCCAGAGCGCGGAGCGTCTGGCCGACGGTCAACTGGACGCCTATTTCTATGCTGCGGGCTGGCCGGTCGCCGCGATGGTTCAGCTGTCCTCGACCAAGGGCATGAACCTGCATTCCTTCTCGGACGAGGATCTGGCGAAGATCAACGAGATCATCCCGGCCTATATCCCCTCGGCCATTCCGGGTGGTGTCTATGAAGGGATCGATACCGAGACCAAAACCCCTGCGGTCAGCGCGATGCTGGTTGTATCCTCGGACCTATCTGAAGATCTGGTCTATGAACTGACCAAAGCCCTGTGGAACGACAACACCCGCAAGCTGCTGGATAACGGCCATGCTAAGGGCAAGCAGATCACTGCTGAGACAGCGCTGGACGGTGTCGAGGCGCTGGGTGTTCCGCTGCATCCAGGTGCTGAGAAGTTCTATAAAGAAGCCGGACTTCTTCAGTAATCCGATCTCAGGAAACTCAAACACCCGGTGCCCCGCCTGGGGCACCGGGTTCTCGAAATACGCGCAATCAGGGGGCCATCATGTCCGAGACACTGAAACTTGATGACCACGAGCTGACAGCCGAGGAACTGGCTGCCATCGAAGAACAATTCGACGAAGGCGCCGCCGTCCGGCAAGTGTCGCCCGCAACCGGCAAGGTTCTGCGAGTCGTCGCTCTGATCTTTGCATTCTATGAATTCTTCACCGCCGGTTTCGGCCTGCCCGCCGATCACTGGCACATGGGCATCTATCTGGCCCTGCTGTTCATTCTGGTTTATGCGACAATCCCGATTATCGGGGCCAAAAGTCTCTATGCGCTCAAGGTCAGCCGCTTCCGCATCGGTAACATTCCACTCTACGACTTGGTCTTCATGGCGTTGGGGATCATCGCTGCGCTGTATGTCGGACTCGCATGGCGCGGCATTCCGTTTCTCGGGCTCGAGGAACAGACGTTCCGCATGGGCAACCCCAACACGTACGACGTGATTTTGGGCGTAATCATCATCCTGCTGGTTCTGGACATCGCGCGCCGTACTTTGGGCTGGGTGCTGCCGCTGATCATCTGTGTCTTTATCTCATACGCCCTGCTGGGTCCCTATTTCCCCGGCCTGCTGCAGCATCCCGGCGTGAATTTCAAAACTTTCGTATCGTCGATGTACTTCCCGCAGGAAGGCATCTACGGCGTCACACTTTGGGTTGTTTCCACCATCGTGTTCCACTTTGTGCTGTTTGGCGTCATTGCCCAGCGCACAGGGCTGGGACAGCTTTTCATCGACAACGCAACCATTTTGGCGGGCCGTTATACCGGCGGTCCGGCAAAAGTGTCGGTGGTATCCTCGGCGTTCTTCGGCACGATTTCGGGTTCTTCGGTGGCCAACACCGTTTCGACCGGCGCGCTGACAATTCCCAACATGAAGCGCCTGGGATACCCCGGCCATTTTGCAGGCGGGGTCGAGGCCGCGTCCTCGGCCGGTGGCCAGATCACTCCGCCGATCATGGGGGCGGCCGCCTTCATCATGGCCGAGTTCCTCGAGGTTCCCTATACAACCATCGTGATCGCGGCGATCTTCCCGGCCATCCTGCACTATGTCGGTGTCTTTGCTGTCGTGCACCTGATGGCGCGCAAGCTGAACCTGAAGGGTCTGGCGAAAGAGCAACTGCCGCAGCTCAAGGCTGTCTGGGCCGAAGGCTGGGCGAACATTGTCCCTCTGATCGGTCTGCTGGTGGTACTGTTCACTGGTTACACGCCATTTATGTCAGCTTTCTGTGGTATCTCGCTGGCGGTGATTGCAGGTATGTCGCGGATCAAGCAGCCTCCGACGCTGATCTACGCAGCCGCATTCCTAGCCTTTGTCCTCTGGAAGTTCTCGGATGGCGGGTTCGATCTGACCATGACGGCCATTCTTTGCGCCTTGTCTGTGGTCGCAACGCTCAATCCGCAAAAACGGATCGAAGTGCCTGAGATGCTGCAGGCGGTCGAATTGGGTGTGAAATACTCGCTGGCTGTAGGTGCCGCGGCTGCTGCCGTGGGCATCGTGGTCGGTGTGATCAACACCACTGGCATCGGGTTCCGCATCGGGTTCATGGTGACGCAGGGCGCGGGCAACCTGGCGGCGGATCTGTACAACATGATCTCGTTCGGCAGCTTCCAGCTATTTACGATGGAAGACCTGCAATTGTTCATCTCACTGGTCTTCATCGCCATCGTCTGCATCCTGATGGGCGCAGGCATCCCGACCACAGCGTTATACATCATGCTGGTTTCGGTCGCACAGCCCGCGTTGGCGCAATTGGGCGTGCCGCCCATCGCCAGCCACCTGTTCGTGCTCTACTACGGTGTCGTGTCCGAGATCACGCCGCCGGTCTGCACCTCGGCCTATGCGGCCGCGGCCATTGCCAATTCCAACCCGTTCCGAACCGGGCTGTCCGCCTTTACGCTTGGGCTTGGCAAAGTCATCGCGCCCATGGCCTTTGTCTATGCACCGGTTCTGCTGTTCGTGTCGTCAACCGGGTTCAATCTGTGGGAGTTCACCTACACTGCCGCCAGCTGCATTGCAGGGGTCATCGCCCTGTCCGCCGCCGTGGTGGGATATTGGCTAAAGCCGCTGAACATAGCCTCACGTGTCTTGATGGCATTGGCAGGCGTTATCTTTGTCGCGCCTAGCCTGACCGCTGATCTGATCGCGCTGGCCGTGGCCTCTCCGGTCATCGTCACCCAGATGATCACCCGCAACCGCAGTCATTCCCCGGCATAACAACATGGCGAAAGAAGTCACCATCATCGGCGCTGGCATCGTCGGCATCTGTTGCGCGTTGTCCCTGCAGGAGCGCGGCATTCCCGTCCGACTTTTGGACAGAAGCGAACCGGGGCAGGAAACCTCGTTCGGAAACGCAGGCGTTGTCTCTCCGTGGTCGATCATCCCGCAAGCCGTGCCGGGGATCTGGAAAAAGCTGCCGGCTATGCTGCTGAACCCAAAAAGCGCGCTGTCTGTCCGGCTTTCGTTTTGGCCAAAGATGGTTCCCTGGGGGATGCGCTTTCTGGGTAACTCCGGCGAAAAGACGGTGCGTGAGATCTCGGATGCGATGGAGCTGTTGTGCCGTCCTTCCATTGATCTGTACCGGCGGCATCTACAGGGCACCGGTCACGAGGATCTGATCACCGACAGCTTCTATGTCCACGCGTTCCGCCATCCGGAACAGGCCAACCTGGATGGGCTGGACTACCTCATTCGGCGGGAAAAGGGCGGCGACCTCGACCGCATCGACGGCGTTGAATTGCGGCGTATCGAACCTGCGCTGAGCCGTGATTTCAAGGCTGCCATTGTGATCAAGGGTCAGGCACGCGTCACATCTCCGGGACGGTTGGCTGCGGTTCTGGCCGACAAGGCCCGAATGCAAGGCGCAGAAATCGTCCAAACCGAGCTAAAAGGGCTGAGCCGCGCGCAGGATGGCGGCTGGCAGCTTGCCACAGCGCAAGGGCTCCTTCATGCAGACAAAGTCGTTCTGGCCGCCGGGGTCTGGTCAGCCGAAATCCTGAAACCCCTTGGCTTGTCGATCCCGCTGGTCGCCGAGCGCGGATATCATGTCGAGTTTCCAACGCCTTCCGCCAGCCTGAACAATTCGGTCATGGATGTGGACGCAAAAGTTGTCGCAAGCTCGATGCAGGGTGGCCTTCGTGTCGCGGGAACAGCCGAGTTCGCAAGCGTCGACGCGCCCGCCGATCCCGGAAAGGAAAAGACACTGACCGCGCAAGCCAAGTCCATGGTTCCGGACCTTGATGCAAGCGGCGCAAGGTTCTGGATGGGGCGGCGTCCGTCCTTTCCGGACAGCCTTCCCGCAATCGGACCTTTGAACGGAAAAGATGGTCTCTACACCGCGTTTGGCCATTCCCACTATGGGTTGATGATGGCACCGAAAACCGGCGAGCTTGTGGCCGACATCATCTCCGACCGCAGCCCAAATATCGACCTGGACCCGTTTTCACTGGCCCGGTTTTGAACCTCTGATCCGAAAGGAGCTGACGACCATGCCAATTTACGAAGGCGGCCAGAACATCTGTGGTGCCTCGATAGGCGTTTTATGCCTAGAGAGCTATTTCCCCAAACCTCCGGGTCATATCAAGAACCCGTCCAGCCTGCCGTTTTCGGTGCTGTACGAAATGATAGATGGCGTTACCGTCCCGACCCTGTTGAAAAACCCGACCCCTGAACTGCTGGACCCCTTTATCGCCGGGGCACGGCGCCTTGAGGCCGAGGGTGTACGGGCCATCACCGGCAGTTGCGGTTTTCTGGCGCTCTTTCAAAAGGAACTGGCGGCTGCTGTTTCCGTCCCTGTGTTTGCATCCAGTCTGATACAGGTGCCATTGGCGTTTCACATGACCGGCGCGAATGCACCAGTGGGCGTGCTGACCGCAGATGCGTCGGCCCTGACGCCCAAGCATTTCGAAGGCGTCGGTGCCGCGGGCATCCCCGTCGCGGTACAAGGGTTGGAGGACAGTACCGAATTTGCCGAAGTGATCCTGCAAAACACGCGAACGCGTATGGACACTGATCTGATTGAAGTTGAAGTCATGCAAGCGGTTCGCAACCTGAAGCGGAGAGACCCGGGCATCCGGTCATTGGTTCTGGAATGCACCGATCTGCCGCCCTATGCCGCGCGGATTCAGGAAGAACTGCAGCTTCCCGTTTTTGACCTGACGACACTGGCACAGATGGCGCATTCCGTAAGCACGCGCAGTTCGTATTCAGGGATCATGCCCTGGTCTTAAAGGTGAAAAGGCACGCTGTTGGAGGTGCCCAAAAGCACGAGATGGCGACGTTACAAGTGTCGGCGGCTTTCGCTGATACACTAAATTAGACGCGCGCATCCCAACAGTTATGATCCTGACGGATGGGCAAAACCTGTTTGCGTATTCGCGGCAGGCCCTCGGAAACAAGTCCGGTCTTGAAGGGCTGCCCGACACCGCAATGACACCCGGCCCCGGCAGAGACAATCGAAGTCAGAGTGTCCCACAGAGCGGATTTGCGTCGCTGGAAGGGGAACAATCGGTTACTCTGAACGCAAAGCTTCTGAACCTTGGAGACCTTCTTGCGGAGACGAATGCCAAATCTGACGTGCGACAAGACCTCGAAACGACGAGTTTCAACTCTGGCCTACGCCCTGCTGCTTTGGGTTTGCCTTCATGGGGTATCCACCGCTCAGGTTGCTGACCCCGCGCAGTTGGCGGCCGCCGCGGATTGCATCCGAAAAGCGATCTCAGAGGATCCTCAGATCGACGTTGAGATTGAATTCGAAGTTGGTCCAGCCGGCGACATCGTGAGGCTGCCGGTGATGACCGCGCCGGCGGCCGCCCGGTCCGCGCATCGTCAGTTCTACTTTTTCTTCGCGTCTGCGCTGGAGGGTTGCGCGCCGTTCCGGGATGGCATGGAAGGCAAACTATACAAAGCCAAGTACAGCCAGGGCAACCTGACCATAACCGGTGCGCCAGCGGCACAGACCGCATTGCTCCAGGAAACCCCGCCTGCGCTGAAACAGCTTCCGCCGCTAAGACCGCTGCCACCGCTGAAACCGGTGCCGGAAAATGGTACAGCTGAATCGGAAACTGCTTTGGCGCTGGACAAACAGGCGATCCGCGACATTCAGGCTCGGCTGAGTGTTCTGGGCCATGATCCGAATGGAATAGACGGTGTTATGGGTCGCGGGACTAGAGGGGCAATACAGGCGTGGCAGGCCAGCCGGGGTTTTCCGGCAACGGGTTACCTTTCAGCCAGCCAACTGGTAGCACTCAGGATACAGTCGGAAGCGCAATTGCAATCCTGGCTAGCGTTTCCCGACAACAGCGACCTCTACAACCCTCCGCCCCCGATTCCGATTGGGCCAACGGAAATGTCGGGGAACTGGCGTTTCACAACAACTTGCGGAACCCGCAGCAAAATCGGACAACAAAAAATAACGGGCGCGATGAAGGTCAGACATGTCGGTGGCGGCAATTACACGGGTCAGGTGAAAACCTCGCAAGGGTTTACTGGGCGATTCAACGGTCGGCTGTCGGGGCGTCGAATGTCGGGTGAGATTAATTATGGCTTCCTTTTGGGGCGTGTTCGCAGCAACGGCGTTGTCGCGGATCAAAAACTGGCAATCAGCGGACGCGATTCAAACGGTTGTTCGTTCTATGCGGCAAAAACCAGTTAGTACTGTTTTGACTTGGACTGGTTTCAACCGTCTTCACCAAACCAGACTTGCCACACGTTCTCGCACTGACGGTTGGGTCGCAAAGGCTGTCGTCTGGCACAGACGAAACACCGGAAACCTCACCGATATTCCTGGATGTCTGGCTGTTTACCCATGCCGATCAAGGCGGACGCGCATCCGTGGCAGTCATGAAGGAATGGCTGTCGGGTATTCCGTGGTCAAATCCGACATAACAACCGCCGTTGGTCAGCGTTCAGGCCGTCATATTCATTGCCCGGTTGAACGTCTGGAAGTCGCAGGGATTGCCCAACCGGACACCGTCCTTTGCAACGTCATCCACTGTGTACTTGGCAAGCGGCGTGTTCGAACCGCCAGTCTGCAACAGGGTCGCAAGCCACTCCATTCATCGTCCAGAGCAAAACGACGGCGATATAAGCGGCATTTGCGGTGGCTGATCAAAGCTGGCGGTGAAAACCGAGTTCGCTTCCGAACTTTGGCGTGACTGACACTTCCATATGGTAAGAGATTTCAACAAAAGTCGCCCAAAGCCGTGCCGTACAGAGTGAACGACTTCACGAGGGTTTTCGTCACCCCGGCCCGTCCCCATCAACCGGAATACCCAACCCGATTTTTTTCCGGCCCATGACCACAGATGTTCGAAAGCGACGGACGTTTGAATTGTCGAAAAACAGGCGCTTCGTAAGTTCTTGAAAATCATCCATGTCCTTTGCAGTGCAGACCAGACAGAAGTCGGCGTCTCCTGTGATGTAATAGCACTGCTGGACCATAGGCTCGGACTGCACCTGTCGTGAGAACGCGTCTATCTGATCCTGACGTTCCCGCTCCAGTTCAACCATGACAATGAAGCTCATCGCGACGCCAAGTTTTTTAGCGTCAACAATCGCCACTTCGGACAGAATAGCCCCCGAGGTTCTGAGCGCCTTCAGACGCCTTTGTACGGATGCGACAGACAAGCCCGTCTCTGACGCAAGGGCTTCGAGGCCCATCTTTGCATCGGCCTGCATCAGTTGAAGCAGCTTTCGGTCAAACTGATCGAGTTTCACACGACACCTTCATCATTTAGAGAAATTTTCCCGCAAATTTGGCAAATTTGACCATAATAGATCATCGTTTGCGCGTACAACCCTCTCCATGAAAAACTCAAATATACTCGACGTCGCAAAACCGCTGGCTCTGCTTGCTGCATGCCCTGCCTACAGGCCAAGCCCCTTGGAGACCCGCAGTTTCCAGGGAAGACCGATGCTGATCAAGGACGAAACCGGCAGAATGGGCTTGGGCGCATTCAAAGCGCTCGGTGGTGTTTATGCTGTCGCCAAGCTGATCGAAGCGCGCGTTGGCCACCCCGTAGAAGCAAACGCCTTTTTGGACGACACTGTAAAGGACATCGCACGCTCGATGACTTTTGTTTGCGCCAGCGCAGGTAATCACGGCATGGCTGTGGCCGCTGGCGCGCGTCTGTTTGGAGCAAAGGCCCGCATTCACCTCGCCGAAACGGTGCCCGAGGACTTCGCCATTCGTCTGCGGGACAAGGGCGCAGAGGTAGTTCGGTCCGGCGACGACTACGAGGAAAGTGTTGCGGAAGCCATTGCCGATGCCGAGGCAACCGGCGCCATCCACCTCGCCGACGGCTCCTGGCCCGGATACACCGAACCACCCCGGCTGGTTATGGAAGGTTATACCGTCATTGCCGAAGAAATTCGGCTGGCGTTGGTGACCGCCGGAACCTGGCCCAGCCATGTATTTTTGCAGGCTGGCGTTGGCGGCCTGGCCGCAGGGGTCGCTTATATGATCCGGTCCAACTGGCCGGTTCAGCCAAAGATCATAGTCGTCGAACCGGATGCCGCGCCTTGCCTCAAGGAAAGCGCCATGGCGGGTGAGATCGTCACCGTCGAAGGACCTGTGTCAAACATGGGGCGGCTCGATTGCAAGACGCCGTCCATGTTGGCCCTGGATATTTTGAAACAGTGCGCCGATGATTGGGGTACGGTCAGCGACCAACAGGCTTTGGATGCCGTAAAACAGGCCCAGGACCTGGGTTTCTCCACGACACCTTCCGGTGCGGCAGGTTTGGCAGCCTGCTTGATGGTTGAAACCGACCTGCCGCTGATCATCCTGTCCGAAGGAAGTGTGGCCGATGCTTGACCTCACCGCATTTCGTCGGGATTTGCATGCCAACCCGGAAACCGGTTTCGATCTTGACCGGACCTCTGGACAGATCGCAGCAGCGTTGGAAGACGCAGGGCTTGAAGTCACCCGTGGGGTTGGCCGGACTGGTCTCGTCGCGACCCTGCGACGGGGTCCCGATGAAACTGCGATCGGCTTTCGTGCCGATATGGACGCCCTGCCGATACATGAGGCGACAAACTTGCCCTATCGCTCTGAAACGGAAGGCAAGTTTCATGGATGCGGGCACGATGGTCACAGCACCATGCTGCTTGGGGCCGCGCTGGAACTTGCGGCGGATCCATCATTGAAACGGACCATTCACTTCATCTTTCAGCCGGACGAAGAAAACGGAAATGGAGCCGCCGCGATGATCGCGGATGGTTTGTTCGACCGCTTCCCCATGGCCGCAATCTTCGGTCTTCACAACATGCCGGGAATGGAGCTTGGTCATTTCGCGACGCAGGCAGGGCCATTCTGTGCGTTTGAGGATAATTTCGAGATCCATATTCAGGGTCGGGGCGGGCACGCTTCCATGCCCGAAAAGGGCATCGATCCGATTGTGGTCGGGGCCGCGATTGTGCAGCAATTGCAATCGATCGTCTCTCGCTCGCTTCCAGCCAGCGAACACGCCGTGGTTTCCATCACCGAATTCCTGACGGACGGTGCGCGCAATATCCTGCCCAGCAATGTAACACTGCGCGGGGACTGCCGAGGGTTCACCGGGGATGTGTCTGAAAGCATAGAACGCAGAATGCGCGCGATTGTGGCCGGTGTCAGCGCGGCGCATGCTGCAGAGGCGCAAGTTGATTACTCGACTTCCTTCCGGCCGCTGGTGAACGACGACAGGGCAACCGATTGTATTTCGGGCGCGGCCCGTGACGTTGGCAGAATAAACGCCAGTTATGGCCGGGTCGGTTTTTCGGAAGACTTCGCCGAGTTTCTTGCACATCGTCCGGGGGCATTCATCCTGATGGGTAACGGGGTTGAGGGGAACAATGCGATGCCGCTTCACAACCCGTCATATGATTTCAACGATGATGCTATCCGCCATGGAATTGCGTTTTGGACCAACCTTGCACGGCGGGACTTCTGATACGGAAGCCTGTGTTCAAGCACATGATCTGAACGGCGGCATTGTTACGCCGATCTTATATGGGTGATACGTCAGGCCAATGAAACGCTTCCGGATGAAGCACAGGCATCCAAGGATTACGGCAACCATTACAAGGGCCGTCAAAGCGCCCCGCCGAGAAGTTTATGTTGGGCCGGGTTAAAAAGGCGCATCGAAGCCCTTGACCCGTTAACAAACTGGGCTTCTTCATTGAAAGAATATTTCCTAGGATGTCATCGTAATTTGTAACGAGTGTATTGAAAGCTAAGCTAACAGGGAGATGCCTGTTGTTGGCGCGCAGACATTGCGCCCTGCCACGACGGCAAGTGAAACCACCGAATGTCCGATATCGCGCTTTGGCTTGAGAAACACGGTTTGACTAAGTACGCCAAGGCCTTTGCCGAGCATGAAATCGAACTGAGCGATCTATCCGAATTAACGGACCAGGATCTTGTCACGATCGGACTTCCCCTTGGTCCGAGACGGCGTTTCCTGAAAGCGGTTCGTGTCGATGCAGAGGCCGGGCAAAGCCAGCCCAAGGGTCCTGACGGCCCGACAATCGTGGCCGAGCGCCGGCAGCTTACTGTAATGTTCATCGATCTGGTCGGGTCAACTGAAATTGCCCAGCGCGTCGATCCCGAAGATCTGGCGGAGGTACTTCGGCTTTTCAAGGAAACATGCGCTGCGTCCGTTGCGGCCTTTGACGGCCATATTGCAAGTTATTATGGCGATGGAATCATGGTCTTTTTCGGGTTTCCTCACGCCCATGAAGATGATGCGGAGCGTGCCGTTCGTGCGGGGCTTCGCATTATCCAGGAAGTACCGGCTATTCGCACTCACGCGAAACTGAATGTCAGAATTGGGATAGCGACCGGATTGGTCGTCGTTGGTGATTTGCGCGGCGAAAAAATGTTTGAGGATGGAACCGCCATGGGCGAGACGCCCAATCTGGCCGCCCGTCTGCAGACTATGGCGGACCCAGGAACTCTGATCGTCGCTCCAAGCACGCAACAATTGGCGGGCGACGCTTTCAACTACGTTCTGCGCGGCGCATTTAAACTCAAAGGTTTCGCCAGGGAGGTTGAAGCCTGGCAGGTTACCGGAACGCGGGAAACCGTCAGCCGCTTTTTGGCCTTGGATGACGAGTTGCTCAAGCCTTTGGTCGGCCGCACCGCAGAGTTTGAGACCCTGAACGAAAAGTGGCGGTTGGCCAGGAACGGTCAGGGACAGGTTGTGCTGGTGTCAGGCGAGCCTGGAATTGGCAAGTCGCGATTGGTTGAGGAATTACGACAGAGTATTGCGGGGGTGCCGCACACTCAAACTCGATACCAGTGTTCGCCTTACCATTACGCAAGTGCGTTTTATCCTGTCATTCGCCAACTCAAAATTGCGGCGGGACTCCGTTCCGACGATTCAAGCGACGTAAAACTCAAAAAAATCTCTGCCGTTCTTGGCGATCAGTCTGACCATGCATTGAAATTGGCAGCGTCGCTTCTGTCGGTTCCATTTGAAGATCAATTGGGCCCGTTGAATCTGACTCCGCAGCATCTCATGGAGCAGACGCTGGAAATGCTGCTGAGCAATCTGACGGCAGTGGCCGGGAAAAAACCGCTGCTGTTCCTGTTCGAGGATGCGCATTGGATTGATCCGACGACCAAGCTGTTGCTGGATCGGATCGTGGACCGGATTCATGACCTTCCGGTGCTGGTTGTCATGACATTCAGACCCGAGTTCGACCCGGGCTGGGCGCTGCAATCAAATCTTTCGAAAGTGGTTTTGAAGCAGTTGGATTTCCACCAGGTCAAGAACATTGTGGATGAAGTCGCCAAAGGCCAGTCGATCTCGGACGAAATGTATGACCTCGTTGCGGCCAGATCCGACGGTGTGCCTCTATACGTGGAAGAAGTGACCAAAGACCTTCTGGAATCCGGCGGTTTGACCGAAGGAACAGACGCGTATTCAATGGGTCTAGTTTCTCCGGCGAACTCGGTTCCCAGTGCCTTGCACGATGCGTTGATGGCGCGCCTTGACCGGTTGAGTTCGGCCAAGGAAGTGGCCCAGATCGGAGCTGTCATTGGACCTCAGTTTTCGTATCCGCTTATCGCCAAGGTGGCCCGCATTGAAGATACAGCGTTGCGCGCGGGTTTGGAGCTTTTGTTGGATGCAGGCATAGTCACGGTTTCTGATGCCGATGATCATGAAACCTTCAGTTACCGTCACGCGCTTATTCGCGACACCGCCTACAACAGTCTTCTGAAAAGCGAACGCCGTGTTTTGCACGCTCGTGTTGCCCGAAGACTGGAAGACAAGGAGGTTCATACGGGTGATGCCAGCCCGGAAATTCTGGCACACCACTACACGATGGCGGGCATGAACAAGGAAGCAATCGACTACCGGCATCTTGCGGGCCAGCACGCGGTTCAACGATCTGCCAACATCGAGGCAGGTACACAATTGTCCCTGGCGATTGAGCAGTTGGCGGAACTGAGCCAAAGCACCGATCGGGACCGAAAAGAAATCGAGATACAGGTTCTCAGGGCAGGTGTTCTGCGATCAACGGCTGGTATTGCCGCTGATGAAACCGGTTCTGTCTACTCAAGAATACGCGACCTTTGTGAACGCGTTGAAGAGACAGAACATTTGTTCCCGGTTCTGAACGGTTTGTATTCCTTTCATTTGGTGCGCGCCGAGTACGATTTGGCCAGAAATGTTGCTGGGCAATTGCTGGATCTGGCGCATTCGACTGGCCAGACGCAACATCAAATGGTGGCGCACCGGGCGATGGGCGCGGTACTATTTCATATCGGGGAACTAGACCCGGCCTACGCGCATCTGAGCAAGGCGCTGGAACTCTACAGCCGGGAACGCGATGGGCATCTGGCGTTTATTTACGGATCGGACCACGCCGCGATTACCTCATGTTTCCTAAGCCTTGCGATCTGGATGCGCGGTGCGCCGGACAAGGCGCTTGAAGTCCAGAAAAAAGCGGTCGTTGCCGCAAAGGACCTTCAGCACGCCCACAGCATCGCGCAGGCGCTGACCTACCTGTGCATGCTTCATCTTCTGCGCCGCGAACCGGAACAGGTTATCGAGGTTACTGATCAACTTGAGCAGCTTTCCTCCAAGCACTCCTTCACATTCATGACTTTGACGGCATCCCTCTGGCGAAGCTGGGTGGATGCCCATGTTTCACCCCAGCCGGAAACGATCCGCGCATTACGCAAGGCATCAGAAGCATGGTGGGCCAGCGGCGCGGGAAACTACAAGCCGTTCTTTCTTACCTTGATTGCGGAGCTCACGCTGAAATCCGGCGACCGGGAAGGTGCGCTGGATTGCCTCGCCGAAGCACGCAAACACCACGGACTGACCAATGAGGGATGGGCCCAAGCTGAGACGGAACGGGTCTATGCCCTCGCATCTTCAGAGAATGGGGTCGCTGAAAACGAGTTTCGTTTGGGTTTGGATGTCGCGCGACAACAGAATGCCAAGATGTTCGAACTTCGAACGGCATTGGACTATGTCAAGCACTGCCAAAAATACGGTCGAGCTGCCTTTCCCACTTCCGATCTTCGTGCCGTCTTGCAAACGGTCACGGGCGGAGAGCATACAATTGACGTGAGCGATGCCTTGAAATGGCTTGATGAAACAACCGTCGGCTAACGCACGTCTGCTCAAGATGACACGGACGGGTAACTCGTCCCTTGCGCCTCCTAGGTTCGAGAGGCTTCAAACGCCGCCCACGCTTTTTCAAAGGCGTCGAAATCGAACCCTGATTGACGCGCGGGCACCAGGATAAGCTTCTCAGTTTCAAGCAACTTGATGATCGCCTGTTCAAGCACGTCCATCACCTCGGGCGGAACCACCAGTGCGCCATGCCGGTCTGCATGCACAAGGTCCCCGTCCCTGATTGAAAGTCCGAAGATCGACACCTGCGTTCCAACCTCTTTCACGTGCACGAAACCGTGGCTTGGCCCGACCGAGCCCGCCACAACCGGAAACCCGTCGGGCAAATCGCCGAGGTCGCGCATAACCCCGTTGGTTAATGCGCCACTGATGCCAAAACCCTTGTGGATCGTGGTGTTGATCTCACCCCAATAGGCACCGATGCAGTGCGGGTAATCCGTATCCTCGACCACGGTCACGACCGGACCGGTCCCCGAAGCCATGTTCCGGTAGTAGTCCATCCGACGCTTTCGGATCACCTCTGGCGCCTCGGTCGGCGGGTTCACGGCGGCAATCTTCGCGGTGCGTGCATATCCCACCATCGCGCCCGCACCGGGATCAGAGCACAACATGGTGCCCCGGGTGAAATCATTGAACCCTCGTTTGCCTTGCGCCACTTCGATGGCGTTGCAAACCGTGGGGGTATCGACCTTTTTCAGCAGGTTCAGCAGGGAATTCTTCATATCGCCTCCAGCCAGCGGGTCAGAGCCGCCGTGGTTTGTTGCGGTTGTTCCAAAGTCGGCAGGTGACCAGCCCGTTCGATAACCTCGAGCCGGCTCTGCGGCATCAGCGCGTGCATCATTTCGTGCCGCGATACCGGACATAAGGCATCGTCGCGCCCACACAGAACAAGGGCTTCACCGTTGAAGTTTTGCAGCGTTTCGCTTTGGTCTGGCCGATCTCGCAACGCTTTGGATTGATTGACAAAGACATCGGGACCAAGACCCTCTGCCATATCCATGCAAAGGTTCAGAATTGCAGCTTTGTCCGGGCCATCGGTCAGATAGTTGGGTTTCATCTCGTCCGCCATCACGATGCGCAGGTCTCCTCGTTCGACAGCCGCAATCTGCGGACCGCGCCTGGCTTTGACCTCATCCGTTTCGGCCAAATGGTTGGTGTCCATCAGCGCCAGGCCCACCACACGGTCCGGTGCCTGCCGCAGGATTTCCATAGCCACGATACCGCCCATTGAGAGCCCCGCCACAGCAAACCGTTGCGGCGCGCAGGCCAGCACGTCTTTGGCAAGAGCCGCCATCGTGTCATGGCCCCCGATTGGCGCAGTCAGAATTGGAACCCTGCCCGACAAAGCCGCGATTTGGGCGCTGAAAAGTCGCGCGTCACACATCATCCCAGGCAACAGAACAAGTGGCGTCATTTGACCAATGCGGCCCCTTCGGCAAGCGCGCCCAGCTTGGCATAGGCTATGTCCGGGTCGACCGCGCCGAAGCCGGCAAAAGTGCCAAAGCCGCAATCCGATCCCGCAATCACCCGGTCGCCCCCTACGATATCCGCAAAGCGTTCAACCCGCTGCGCGATCAGTTCGGGATGTTCGACAAAGTTCGTCGTGGTGTCGACGACGCCCGGCACCAGAATCTTGTCGGCTGGAATTTCGGCTTTGCGGTCACGAAACACGGTCCATTCGTGGGCATGGCGCGGGTTCGAGGTTTCGAACAGCACATAGCGCGACTTTGTCGACATCAGTGTCGAAAACACCTTGTCCATGCCGATATCGCAGCAATGCGGACCTTCGTAATTGCCCCAGCAAATGTGAACACGCACCTTGTCGGCCGGCACATCCTGCAACGCGTGGTTCAGCGCCTCGACATGCATGTTGGCGATTTTCAGGAACTCATCGTCGGACAGATCGGTGAACAACATATGCCGCGACAGAGCAAGATCGGGGCAATCCAGTTGCAGATCAAGACCCGCACCAACAATGGTTTCGTATTCCGTCTTCATCACGTCGGCCAGCGCTACCAGATAGGCCTCGCGCGTTGGGTAAAAGTCGTTTTGCAGGAACAGGGATATCACCCCGGGGCTGGCGGCGTTCATGAAGCCGCGCGCCACCCCGTGTTCGGCCATCGCCGCCTTGAGATTGGCAATATCCTTCTGCAACTCATCCTGCCCTTTTGAACGCACCTCGCCCACGCACATGGGCCGGGCATATTGCGGGGTTCCGCCGTCATTCGCCAGCCGCTGCAGAAAGCCCGGGAACATCTTGAGGTCCGCTGGCGCGTTGCGCGGGCTGTCACCGGCAAAGCCGGTGTAGCGGTCCTTGACATAGGTGGCGTACGAGATTTTCGAGGTTTCACCGTCCGATACGATATCAATCCCGGCCGCCGCCTGTTTGCGCACGGTATCGGACACGGCTGCGGTCATGCAGGTGTCAAATTTGGCCTGATCGAACGGCTCCTCCCGCTCGCGTGCGAAGATGAAGTCCACGACCTCCTGACTGCGCGGCAAGCTTCCCACGTGGGTGGTCAATATGCGGGTCATTTGTTCATCTCCCTTCGAAACTCAGTCCCGCGCCGGGACGGATGCCCGACGCAGGTTCTATTTGGCGCGCCCCAACCGGAAGGGGAACGCGCGCTGGCACCATTAAGCACCCGTCCAGGTCGCCCCGGCCGGATCATCGGTTGCAGTGATCCGGTACAGGCCCGCTTCGCCGGTCATCGAAGGCTCGGCGCTGTAGCTTTCGCCGGGCAAGGCCAAGGCAGTGTCGCCGTTCGACAGGGTGGTCTCAACATCGTTGATCCGGATGCGCCAGTGACCGCTTGCGGGCATCAATACGACCGGTTTTTCAGCCACGACCGCCTCGGTCACGGCCGAGCCGCGTGTCAGAAAATCAACCTCGAACCCGGGCTTGTCCTTGATCAGACCCTTTTCGCCGATCACAACCGCCGGCTTGTGCGCCGCCAGTGCCATCAGGTCCCAGTAGCGGGCGACATATTTGCCGATCACCGCGTCGACGGGAACCTCGGGGTACGCTTTCAGTTCTTCTTCGGTCAGCAGCGGCATGGGCTGCACATTGTGCGGCAGGTCCTCGCCCTTTTTGCTGTCGTACAGAACACCGTTATTGCCCAGCATCAGACCATGTGCCTGTGCGTCCTCGATCACCTGCGGTGCCCAGGTCACGCCGCCACCGGCATCGTCGCCACCCAGCATCGACATGATCATCCCATAGTCCTGGCCCACATTCTCGAAGCCGCGGAAGATGCCCGTCGGGATGTTGAAGATGTCACCTTCCTCGGCGATGAACTCGCCTGCAGTGCCATAACGGCCCCAGAAGAACCGCCACCGGCCTTTGGCAACAAAGAAAACCTCGGCCGTGGTGTGGCTGTGAAGCGAGTTGCGGCATTTCGGGGGCTGCCCCGCTGCGCCGATGTTGAACCCGATCTTGTCGGTGATGTGGACGTGCTGGTCCGGGCTTTCGCTGACCCCGCCACCGATGATGGTAAAGTTCTCTTTCTGGTCCGAGCCCGGCGTGTGGGCGTCGATAAATGCGGCTTTACAGGGTTTCAGTTCGCCATAGCGGACAATGCGGCTTTCGATGGTACTCATATCTTTCTTCCTTTTGCGGGGGGTTTGATCGGATCAAACCGTTCCACCCGGCGGGCGATTGTTCAGCCGCCGGGCGCGCAGGCTGGCGCGGTGGGCGTGGTAACGCCGCATCGCCTGCCCGGCATCCAGATTTGAGATACGGCACGGCATGCTAGAGATCGCCAGTTTTCAAAAGGATCTGTTTCCAGATCGATGTTTCGTCAAAAAGGGTGTATTCCCTGCGCAGACCCCAGGGGCCAAACTCGGCCTGGCTGATACCCAGAACAAAGACCTCGGCCCCGGTTGGAACGCCAAAGACACCCCAGCCGTCGTGCTTGCCGTGCAGCGTCCAGCGGATCGCGGCGCGCGGCGGCATTACCGGATCGTCGCGGCCAATCTGGTGCTGAATCTTGAATTCTGCATTCGGGAACGAGGCGCGCAGGCCCATCCAGAACCGGTCCACCGGACCCCAGCTGTGTCCTGTGGTGCCGCCGGGATATTCCGACAAGACGGCGCGGTCATACTCTGCCTCGATCACACCCATGTCGGCATTCATGATACGGGTCAGAATATCAGCGTATTTCTGACCCCACTCGTTGTCATTTCCACGCCCTTTGTAAGGGCCTGGCTTGTCATTTGCGGGCGTGTAGGGTTGCACGCAGGCGTCTGGCCCACCTTCACGGGCGATCAGGTCTCGGGCGTATTCCTTGGGATCCCAGCCCATCTGCTGAACAATCGCGCTCTGGTCGCGGATCAGCCATTCGTCGTTGATCTGGTTGTTGATGGCGTGGCAATCGGCCAGAATCCGGTAAACCAGCTTTTTCCCTGTGGCCTTACCGTAAACGCCATCGCCCAGATGGGTCGCCGTTGACAGCAACCGGTGCGAGGACAGCATCCCTGCTTCCGGGGTTCCGGACCAGATTACATCCTCGCCCAGAAGCGTACGGTCGGGAAACTCGGCAAGGGTGGCCATCGTGGCGGCGATAACACCCTGATTGCCAACCACAACCGATCCAGGTGAGCGCACCACGATGTCCGGCGCGTAATAGTGATGCAGCGTGGCTATGCCGCGATCCTCCCAGATCTCCTTGGTGATGCCGATGATGTAATCGGGAAAGTCTTTGAATTTGGGATCAAACCCCTTCATGTCTTCCATCCTTCAGGTATGCGGGCCGAGCCGCGAACAATAAGAGGTCCGTCAATCTCGACCCGGCGCGGACTGACATCAGGATCTTCGATTTTGCTGAGCAGAATATCGACGGTCTCAGCGACCATGCGGTTGGCGGGTTGGCGAATGGTGGTCAGGTTGTACGCCGGCCATGACGCCACGGCGACATCGTCATATCCGATGACCGAAACGTCGCCCGGGACATTCAAACCCAACTCGAAGCGCAGCGTGTCCATCACGGAAATGGCCATGTGATCGTTGGCGACAAACACAGCATCAGGCGCATCGGAGTTGAACATCTTAAGCGTCGCTTGCCGGGCTTCTTCGGCCACAAAATTCCCGACTTCGCGGGCGTGCAGCGTGACCCCAGCCTCCTTCAAGGCCGCCACGAACCCTGCTTCGCGATCCCTCTGGGTCGAAGCACCTTCCCATCCGGCGATGTAACCAATCTTTTGGTGCCCGCCGGCCAACAGGAACTCGGCGGCCTTTCGTCCTCCGGCCACATTGTCGGACGTAACTGACGACATGGCAGTATCGTCCTGTGCCCGATTGAACAGCACCATCGGTACGCCTGCGGTTCGGCAGCGGTCGGACAGATCCGACGACAGTGCAACCGAGGCCGCGATGATCCCGTCGACCTGAAAGTCGAGTATTTCCTCGACCACGTTGTCGATATTTCCAGCCTGATGCGAGGCCATGAAAATCAGCACGTGGTACCCACGCTCCTGCAGTGTGTTTGTCAGCTTTTCCAGCGCCTCAGGATAGAACTGATTGTTCAGATATGCGACAACAAGCCCGATGATCCGGCTTTTCCCAGACACCACGGCGCGGGCCAGAACGTTCGGGCGATACCCCAGTTCCTTGGCGGCCTTGCGCACCTTTTCCACGGTTTTCTTTGATGCCGATGCACCAGGGGTGAAGACCCGGCTGACCGCAGATTGGCTGACCCCTGCGAGGCGGGCGACTTCCAGTGATGTAACCTTGTGTGTCGCCATCAGTCCGCCGTCCAACCCCCGTCAACCATAAGCGCCGTGCCGGTCACCAAGGCCGATGCATCCGACGCCAGGTAGACCACCGCCCCCATGATGTCCTCAATCTCACCCGGCCGGCCCAGCTTGATCTTGTCCAGAATCCAGGTTCGTTTGTCCGGATCGTCGAACGTTGACCTGGTCAGGTCGGTCAAGATGAATGTGGGACAGATGGTGTTGACGCGGATCTTTGCGGATCCGAACTCCAGCGCCATCGCCTTTGAAAACCCCTCGACGGCGAATTTCGACGCGCAGTACACGGCGCGTTCCCGGCCCCCCACATGACCCATCTGGCTTGAGATGTTGATCAGCGAACCGGGGCGGCCGACCTCCAACAACCCTTTGGCAACGGCTTGGGTCAGGAAATAGGCCCCTTTGACATTAACGCCCATGACGGCGTCAAAATCATCCGGTTGCGTGTCCACAGCCTTGCTGTGGCGGGCAAGGCCGGCCGAGTTCAGCAAAATGTCGAAAGGTCCGTTTTGCGCCACGGCCGCGGCTGTGGCTGCAACGTCCGAGACGTCCAGCTCAAGTGTCTTGGCTGACCATCCGCGCGCTGACATCTCATTCGCGATGTCTTGCAACGCGCCAACGCGGCGCGCTGCCAATGTGACCTCAGCACCATGTTCCGCAAGGGCTACAGCGCAGGCCATGCCGATGCCAGATGAGGCGCCGGCGACCAGAGCGCGCTTGCCGCTCAGACTGAAACTTGGGGTGCTGGGGAATTGGGGCATATCAGACCTCGCCGACCGGGAACGGAATTGTGCCCGGAACACGTGCCTTGTTGAACTCGCGCAGGCGGGCAAAGACATCTACGCCCAGTTGGCGGTAGGCGTCCAGCAGATCGACCATCACCCAGTTTTCTCGGATCAGGCCATCCTCGAGCCTCCAGAAATCAAGGCTGCGCATGGTGATCCGCTTGCCGGACGGCGCAATTCCCATCCAGCCATCATGCGTGACGGTCTGAATCATGTCCGGCCAACCGGTCACGGCGGCATAATCACCATCGCCAAAGAAGTGGTAGGTGATTTCATCGACGTATTTGCCGCGGTCGGGCATACCGTTCAGAAAGGGGATCTGGTGCCAGTTGCGGAAACCCGCGATGCCGCGCCCGGTTCCAATCCCGGCGGGGCCGTACCAGTTCATGCGCGGATGCCAGAACTTCTCCATCTCCATCACTTCAGGCCCACCCTGGCTGGGGTGTTTCTTCAGATGGTCCAACATGTCGACGATATGGGCGCATGAAGTCTTTGACTTCGCTTCATCCCACGGACCTGGCACCATCCCGTCGAGCGTCGCAGGGCCGGGAATACAGAACTCCAGCCCCAGTGACGGAACCATCGGCCAGGCCTTGGCCTGCATCATCACTTCGGGGATGTCCCAGAGCGTCTGGATTTCCACAACCTTGTCGCCTTCGAAGCGATAGAATTCGTGGAACCGCATATGGGTCAGATGCCCCGTCGGCGGGATGTCCAGCCAGGGGGCGACGAAGGTACCAACGTAGTGGCCGCCACAGCCGACCCAATCATTGCCCTGTTCGGTCCGGCCACCCATCACGATCCAGTCACGACGCTCCAGATCGGGCATGGATCTCAGCAGCGGCGCATAACAGGTGTCATAGAGTTCCTGCGGTCCGGTCAGGTCACCAAACGGGTGCGGCATGTGAACGATGGCATCCGGCGCGATCACCGCACCCAATGCCGCGCGAACGCCGGTTTCATCGAAGTTGTACATGGCCTCGCGCAGAGGCGCGATCAGGGCCTTGTGGGTAGAGTGTTTGTCCATTGCGAAATCTCGCATTGCTTTTACTGCTTACTTCAGAAATTTCGTGACGCCCGGGCCAATCCCGGGCGCTGGTTTGACAGCGATTTCCGCCGCGCCTGTCAGGTGGCCTCGGCGGTCTCGCGATACACAGCACCCTCTCCATACGGCACGTTGATGCCGCCAAAACGGCGGACGCGGATGTTGCACTGTTCGGCGTGGCCGACAAAACCTTCCAGCATGCAAAGCCGCGAACCGTATTCGCCGACCATTGTTGCGGCCTCGTCGGTCAGAACCTTCTGATAGCTGTGGGTTTTCAGGAACTTGCCCACCCAGAGGCCGCCAGTGTAACGCCCGGCTTTCTTGGTCGGCAGCGTGTGGTTGGTGCCGATTACCTTGTCGCCATTGGCAACGTTGGTGCGTGGCCCGAGGAAAAGCGCGCCGTAGCAGGTCATGTTTTCCAGGAACCAGTCATCGCGGTCGGTCATGACCTGAACATGCTCGGACGCGATGTCATCAGCCACTTGCAGCATCTCGTCATAGGTATCGCAGAGGATGACCTCACCATATTCCTCCCAACTGACCTTGGCAGTACCGGCGGTGGGCAGGATGCCGAGGATACGGTCGATCTCGCTCAGCGTGTCTTCGGCCAGCTTGCGCGAGTTGGTGACCAGAACGCAGGGACTGTTATAGCCATGCTCGGCCTGCCCCAGCAGATCGGTGGCGCAAAGCTCGGCATCGGCTGCGGTCTCATCGGCGATGACCATCGTCTCGGTCGGACCCGCGAAAAGATCGATACCGACGCGGCCAAACAACTGGCGCTTGGCTTCGGCAACAAAGGCATTGCCGGGTCCAACCAGCATGTGAACCGGATCGATGGTTTCCGTACCGATCGCCATGGCGCCAATCGCCTGAATGCCGCCCATGACATAAATCTCATGCGCACCGCCCAGATGCATCGCCGCGATTACAGCCGCGTTCGGCCTACCCTGAAATGGCGGCGTGCAGGCGATGATCCGGGGAACACCCGCAACCTTTGCCGTTGCCACAGACATATGCGCCGAAGCGACCATCGGGAACTTGCCACCGGGGACGTAGCAGCCCACGGACTGCACCGGGATATTCTTGTGCCCCAGGATCACGCCGGGCAGGGTTTCAATCTCGATATCCAGCATCGAGTCGCGCTGCGCCTGGGCGAAATTCATCACCTGCTTCTGGGCGAATTTGATATCGGCCAGTTCACGCTCGGACAAAGACGCAATCAGATCGTCGATCTGTTGCTGGCTCAGGCGAAAGCTTTCGGGCGAGTAGCTGTCGAATTTCTCCGACAACTCGCGAACCGCGGTATCGCCTCGGGTTTCGATGTCCTTCAGCGTTGCCTCGACAACGGCGCGGGTTTTGGCATCGTCGTCGGCCCGGTCAGCCTCGGGTTTGCCGCGTTTCAGGTGTTCAATTGCCATTGTCCTAATCCTCAGTTTTCGGGCCGGGGCGGAACCTTCTCTCCCCGGTCAAATGCTTCCCAGCCTTCTCCATTGAACAGATCAACGCCCAGCTGCGCGGCAACGTGGGCAAAATCGACATTCACCCAATTGTCGACGATCTTGCCGTCAACGACTTTCCAGAAGTCCATGTAGCGGATCTCGACCCGCTTGCCGGTGGGGGCGATACCCAGAAACTCGCCCGAATGTGTCGCCTCCTGCCGGCCAAAGGCTGCGGCCCACTCGCCCATGTAGAGGCGCGCTTCGTCGATGCAGGTCTTGTCGGAAAACGCCGCCTGAAACGGGCGCTGCCAGTTTTCCTGAAATTCCTTCAGCCCGGTCTTGGTGCCGCAGCCCTGGTTGCCCAGCCAACGGAACCCTTCCGCGAAAAACTCGCCGATATCGTCAATGCGGTGGTCGTTCAGACCGTCGACCATCCCCTCGATCACGGCCCGGGTTTGTTCGGTTTTGCTCATGTCCGTGTCGCGTGTCAGCACGGCCTGTTCAGGGCGGGAACCCTTCATGTCTCTATTCCTTATCTGGTTGCCAAGAGGTTTTCTGTGTGGACGGGGAGGGTTAGTCGGCCGTCAGAAAATCCCTTGGCATCCGGTTGAGCGCCGGGTGGCGCGCAATGGCATTATGTCTTGCAGATGCGCTCATCAGCCCTTGACCGCCCCTGCTGTAAGACCGCTGACGATCTGGCGCTGGAAGAACAGGATCAGTACGAACAACGGGGCAGTGGCCGAAACCACGGCTGCGACCGCGTACATGACCTTGCCTTCAACCTGGGTTGTGCCCATGAAGCTGTTGATGGCGGGAATGATGGTCTCGTTCTCTTCACTCAGCAGCATCACGGCCACGGTAAAGTCGTTATAGGCCAGCAGGAAGCTGAACAGGCCTGTGGTGATCACGCCGGGCCACATGACCGGGACAATAACATGCCGGAAGGCCTGAAACCGGGTGCAGCCATCAACCATGGCGCTTTCGTCCATGTCCTTGGGAATGTTCTTGAAGAACGAGTGCAGCATCCACAGGGTAAAGGGCTGGTTGATCGCCACAAGCACGATGATGGTGGTCGGCAGGATGCCCCAGACATTCCACTCGAAGAACCACAGCAGGTAACCCGAGACCAGCGTCATATGCGGCATCGCGCGGAAGACCAGCGCAGCCATCAGGATCCAGAACGCATAGCGGAAACCGGATCGCGCCAACGCATATCCCCCCAGCGTTCCGAAGGTCAGCGAGATCAGCACGGTGAAGAAGACCACAATGCCGGTGTTCTTGAAGTTGAACCAGAAATCTTCCAGAACCCACGCCCCGTGATAGCCGGCACCGGTAAAGGCGCTGCCGGTTTGCTCTATCGTGTTGGCACCGGTCAGGGCATTCATCCAGTTGGCCTTGGACAAGAAGTCGGCCTGTACCTTGAAGCTGCCCCAGAAGGTCCAGAAGAACGGGAAGGCAGCGATCAGCAGCCAGAGGGCCACGAAACCGTAAGAGAACAGCTTTAGCGGGGTCATGCGGGATTGTGCTTTGGTCGCCATGTCGTGTCCTCAGTGAGATTTACGGGTGAAGTCGCGCCAGGTGCGAACAAGCACCGGAGACATCAGGATGACCGCAAGGATGATAGTTATCAGCGAAGTCGCACCTGCTGAGGCATAGAGCGGATTGCCGCTTTCGCGCAGATCGTTGTAGATGATCCAGCTGAGCGACTGTGCGTGGGCCTCGGCTTTGAAGCTGACGATCGGCTCAAAAACGCGGAAGTTATCCATGATCAGCATGAGCGTCACAAACGAAACCAGCGGCATCAGGTGTGGAACGATCACATGGATCAAGCGCTGCCACTTCGTCGCGCCATCGATCTGTGCCGCTTCCATCGTATCATCGGGGACGGTTTGCAGACCCGCGTAGAAGGTGATGAAACTGAACGGCAGGGTATGCCACACGCCGTAAACCATCAGCATGGTCCATGTCAGCGCCGTCGACGCCTTCAAGCTGAGTGTCGGATCATTGAATATGCGTTGAATGGTGGCGCCGATTACACCATCACCATCGACCATCCAGAACAGGATCAGCGAACCGACAAGCGGAGTGACAAGAAACGGCAGTAGCGAAATGAAGATCGCAACCCCTTTGAGCGCGCGGGGCAGGTTGTTGACGCCAACGGCAATGGCCAGCCCAAGGGCCAACACCAACGGCGTGACAATAAAGGTATAGGCCAGGGTGAATGTCAGGGCGCTGTAGAACGGCAGGTTATACACCTTAGCCCAAAAATCACCCAGGCTTTCAGAGCTTGCCCACGCTTCTCCGATCTCGGCAAAAGCCAGGTGTGAACGGTTGATGTATGTGCCCAGACCGTTAAACCGCCCAAGGGGTTGTTCTGCGCGCAGCTTTGCAGTGGCCTCGGTGTCGACCGTGGTGGTCGGGGTACACCCAAATGGTCCGCAGCTTTCAGAAACCAGCAGAACCTGCTCATGCTCGACAAAGAGCGATTGGACGAAAACCGAGACGATCGGCAGAGCGATGAACAGGATCATCGCGGAAAGCGTGGGCAGAATGAACCAGAAAAAGGTGCGGTGCTTCATGGCGTACGTCCCAGTCTTTAGTCCGGAAAAAGATGAGGGGGGCAGATTGCGCCCCCTCAAGTCGGGGAGTGTTACTTGAGAAAGCCGGCTTCTTTGGCCGACGTCCGGTAGGCGGCTTCGACATCCGCCAACGCCTGTTCAGCGCTTTCGTCACCCTTCAGAAAATCCGCCAGCTCCGCACCAAGTGCCGCATGCAGAAGGCCAATTTGCGGGATCATCGGATAGGGTTTCGCACCACCGCTAACGGTCTCTGCAACCCCTGCTGCAGCCGGTCCGGGCTGGAACCCGTCAAGCAGCCAGACGGCATCATCGTTGTTTGCTGCAACCATTTCCGGGGTCAGGGCGCTGATCAGTGCAGCAAAGGATGCCTCGGCCTCTTCATCCGACACGTTGGATGCGATGGTAATACCGTCCCACCACAGCGTGGCAGATGGGATCGATCCGCCGCCAACGGTTGGTGCAGCCGACAAAACTGTATTCGAGGTCACCTCTTCGGTGGACCCTTCATCATCCAGAATTGGCGCGCCGCGCGAACCCCACATGACGGCCAGAGCCGCCTGACCGGATTCCCAGAGACCCTGCGTTTCGTTTGACGCGTGGGTCAGGTGGTCGGGGTGGGCGTATTCCGCCAGAGCCTTCATGACTTCCAGTGCGGCCACGCCTTTTTCGTTGTTGATCGACGGCTCGGCCGAACCGGGTACAAAGAACTCACCGCCATGACCGAGATAGATCATGTTGAACACCTCGGCCAGGTTCCATCCGGTCTGAAGGTTCATTGCGATCGGATGTTCCATGATACCGGCAGCACGGATTTTCTCAGCGGCTTCCAGAACTTCTTCATAGGTGGCCGGGATGCCGTCGAAACCAGCTTGTTCCAGGATATCCTTGCGCGAGAACAGGTGCTGTGAGTTCGCCATGAAGGCCACAGCCATGACATTGCCATCGATGGTGATCAGCAGGTTCGGCGGGATGCTGTCTTTGTATTTTTCGACCAGATCGTTCAGCGGCCGCACCAGACCGTCGTTCATCAGCTGGGTCAACGTCGAGTTGGCCAGGATCACCGATGTATATTCCGACGGGTTCGGGGTCAGAGCGGCGTTCATGATCGAGCGCGCTTCGGTGGTGTGGTTGGTGTTGAATTCAGCCGCTGCCCCACCACAATTGGCTTCGGCGGCTCCCGCGACGGCGTGGATCGCCGGAAAGTCACTGGCCAGAATGCGGATCGATTGCCCCTCGGGGCCACAATTGGCGGCATAAGCTGCCGAGCCCATCAGGCCCACAAAGGCGGTTGCTGTAGCGATTTTTCTTAGGAACATTTCTGTCTCCCTGTTGTTTTGAGAATTTGAGCGCGAGGCCCGTTCGCGCATGAAGTTTTGTTGCCGGGGTTCGCCCCGATCATTGAGCAGGGCCCTGTTCAGATCCGGGCGCCGGTCTTGCCATCAAACAGATGGCAGATTTCGGCCGGAACCGAGATTGAAACCATGTCGTCGATCTCTGCCCGGAAATTCTTGTCTGCCTTCACCGATATGAGGGCACCGCCAACGCGAACCGAAATCATAGTGGCGTCCCCCAGCAATTCCTGCGTGTAGATCGGGGCGTTGATCTGCCCCTGCCCTTCGGCAGCAAGGCCGGCATCTTCGGCCCGGAAGCCTAATGTCAGCGGGCCGTCCGGAGCGTTCAGCCCGGAAATTTCAACGTTTTTGGCCGTGAAGGTGCCGCCCCGTGCCTCACCTTCCATCAGGTTCATCGCAGGGTTGCCGATGAAGCTGGCGACAAAAGTGTTGGCCGGAGTGTCGTAAATGTCGGTCGGGCTTCCAACCTGCTGCACCACGCCTTGTTTCATGACCACAACACGATCGGCCAGCGTCATCGCTTCGATCTGGTCGTGGGTCACATAGATCGTGGTCACCGCCAGTTCGTGGCTGAGGTTCTTGATCTGTGCCCGGGTGGACACGCGCAGCTTGGCGTCAAGGTTGGACAGCGGCTCGTCCATCAGGAATACGTTCGGCTCGCGCACGATGGCGCGGGCAAGCGCGACGCGCTGACGCTGACCACCTGACAATTCCGCAGGCTTGCGATGCAGGAAGTCGTCCAGTTCCACCATCGCCGATGCACGGCGTACTTTTTCGTCATGCGTGGACGGGTCGATTCCGCGGACCTTCAGCGGGAACCGGATGTTCTCGTAGACGTTCATGTTCGGGTACAGTGCATAGGACTGGAACACCATCGCCACGTCACGATCCTTGGGCTCCATGTCGTTCACGCGAGTCCCGTCGATCAGAATGTCGCCCTCGCTGGCATCTTCCAGACCGGCGATCATGCGCATGGTTGTCGTCTTGCCGCAGCCTGACGGGCCAAGAAGAACCAGAAACTCCTTGTCGGAAATCGTCAGGTCAAAATTATCAACCCCCACAAAAGAACCCCAACGCTTTCCAACATTGCGAAGTTGAATTTCGGCCATTCTGCCCTCCCAGCTGGACCTAGCGTGCATACGTTTGCAAAAAGCATAGACAGCAAAAGAAACATCTGGCAAGTTTTTTTTGCATGCGCATGCAAAATCACCCCTTGCCATCCGTGGCATACAGCTCCATCCCAGCGCTTAGAGCACTGAAAGAAATTGAAAATGTCCTACGAAGCCCAAAAAGCCGTCGTCGTCGAGTACTATGAAGCACTCAGCAAGAACGGAGAATCGGCCGCCGCTGACGCGATGTCCGAGTTCTGTGCCGAAGACTACTTGTGGCGCGGATTTCATCCGTTTGATGAATTGCGTGGCACCGACGCGGTGGTACAGAGATTCTGGCAACCGCTAAGGCACAGCCTGCGACATATGCAGCGACGGATGGACGTGTTCATGGCCGGCCGAAACGAGATGGACGGATTTTCCTCGGTCTGGGTTGTTTCCATGGGCCATCTGATGGGGCTGTTCGACAATGCCTGGCTGGGCATCGCCCCCACAGGCAAGATGGCGTTTCTGCGATATTGCGAGTTCAACAAGGTCGAGAACGGCAAGATCACCGAGACGGCGATGTATTTCGACATTCCTCATCTCATGATGCAGGCCGGGTTGCGGCCATTCCCGCCGCAGACCGCAGCTCAGCTTGTCCAGCCCGGGCCGATGACGCACGACGGTCTGATGTTCGGACCCCAACCCGCCGAGGAAGGAGAACGGACCCTGGCGGCCATCAACGCCATGATTTCCGATCTGGGCCAATGGGATAGCGGTCTCAGCCTTGAGGACGAGCTGCGGCGCACATGGTGCGAAGACATGATCTGGTGGGGTCCGTCCGGTATCGGTGCAACCTACACAATCGAGCGCTACGCACAGCAGCATTCAGGCCCCTTCCGCGCAGGATTTACGGATCGGTCGAAAACCAAGCACATTTGTCGGATGGCGGAAGGTTGTTATGGCGGGTTTTTCGGATGGCCGAATTTCACGGCCCGTCCCACCGGCGGGTTTATGGGGATGCCTGCCACCGACAAAGCTGCCGAGTTCCGGGTGATCGACATCTATCGCCGTAAGGGTGACAAACTTGCCGAGAACTGGATTTTCATCGACCTTCTGCATTTCTGGAAACAACAGGGTGTCGACATTCTGGGGCGCATGGCAAAGGTGCCGCGAACATGACCGGCTGGATCGACGCGCATCACCACCTTTGGGATCTTACCGCGGTGCATTACCCATGGCTGATGGCGCGCGGGGTGGACAGGTTCTTTGGTGACCCGACACCCATTCAGCGGGATTACCAGTTGAACGAATTTCGCGCAGACGCCGCAGCCTGCGGCATCCGCGCTTCGGTGCATATCCAGGTGGGGGCCGAGAACAGTCTGGACGAAGCCAGATGGGTTCAATCCGTCGCCGGCACCTCCCCGGACTGGCCGATGGCGCAGGTAGTGTTCTGCGACCTGACATCGTCCGATCTGTCCGACCGACTGGACACATTTCAGACCCTGCCGACTGTGCGTGGCGTGCGCCAGATCGTCGGTCGCGCGCCCGGAGAGGACGCGCAAACCGGCACCAATGCTTTGCTGGACGATCCACACTTCCTGGCTGGCTTGCAGGAAGCCGGACGACGAAAGCTCAGCTTCGATCTGCAACTAATTCCTGAATTGATGGAGAAGACCGCCCGCGTTCTTGCGCAGGCGCCGGAGACGCCGATTGCGCTCTGCCATGCCGGATCGCCCCATGACCGCAGCCCAACGGGCCTGAAAAGCTGGGCCGTACAATTGCGCGTCCTGTCCGACTTGCCGCATGTAACCTGCAAGCTGTCCGGTCTGGGCATGTTCGATCACACCTGGACCACCGACAGTATTCACCCCATCGTGGAAGTCTGTCTTGAACAATTCGGACCAGAGCGGGTCATGTTCGGATCGAACTTCCCGGTCGACAAACTCTACAGCGATTACGCGACTCTGGTGCAGGCTTACTGTGATCTGATTCCGGCTGAGGTTCAGGCGGCCGTATTCCACGATACTGCCGCGCGGTTTTATGACCTGAAGGCCCCAACGGCATGATATTCATCTTTGAAACTTCCGTGAATCCCGAGTGGATCGACTACAACGGCCACATGCGGGATGCCTATTACGGGCTGGTCTTCAGCCTTGCGGTCGATGCAATGCAGGATGAGGTCGGCTTTGATGCCGATTATCGCACACGCACCGGATGTACGATCTACCTGCTGGAAGATCACAAGTTTTACCTGCGAGAAGTCAAGGAAGCGGACCGGCTTCGCATTGAAACCCGAGTTCTGGACTGTGATGAAAAACGCTTTCATCTGCACATGCAGCTGGCAAAAAACGCGATACCTGAAACATCCAGCCCGACGCGCGATGCATATACGGCAGCCAGCGTGCCGAATGCCGCGTTGGAAATACCAACCATGAATACCGAAAAGACGGCCACGGGCGAATTTCGCCACAGCCCCGGCAAATCAAGTGATACGCTGACCAGCGCGGCAGGTGTTGCCCCGGCAGAAATGGCGGTTGGCAGCAGCGCGGCGCAGTAGACGATGGCCGCCAGAACAAAGAAGAAATAACCCGAGGTATCACCCGTCACGAGCAGCATCTGACCAGCGGTCGAGGCGGCGAGGTTCACCATTGTGTATATTCCGAAAACCCGCCCCCGCGATGTGCTGTCGGTTCTTTCGTTCAGCCAGCTTTCCACAATCATCGCCGCGCCGGCAAAACAGAACCCAGAGACCGCGCGAAGCGGAATCCACACCCACGGTGTCATCAGAAGAAGCGAAAGCAAAACGGTGATCGCCGCCAGGGCGCACATAACGCCGAAGGACCTGACATGGCCAACCTTCGCCACCAAATACGGCGTCTGCAAACACCCAAGGACATAACCGATCGCCCATCCGGTCCCGAGAAGACCCAGCGAGGCGGCCGAAAACCCCTCCTGTTCTCCACGCACGGGCAGAATCAGGCTGTTCATGCCCCCTGCAAGCAGAAGAAAACCAGACCCCAGAAGAAGGGCCGCCAATGGAAGTAGCTGTCATGCCATGGGATGACTATCACCGGGTCTGCGAGAGAAATCAAAAAACCCTGTGAAAATCAGCGAACAGCACCCGGTCAATCACCAGAACCTGGACCGCTCAGAGGAGTTTGGCACTTTGCGAGCCGCAATTTTCTGAGACACTGTTCTTGCCGACATCAGCAAGGTTTTCAAACGCGCGCATAGTCATATCCGCGGACCTGCGCAAGTCGTCCCGGTGCGAACAGCGGGAAGACGCCGCTCGATTGACAAGACAGGCGCATGGGCCTCATGACAAAGGCATCAGCATATCCACGCAGTCGTGTTCAAAGACGGCTCCGCGAAATCTGACAAAGTGATTTAAGTTGACCGATTTCAAAAAAACATCTGTCAGGATAAATCAATATGATCTAAAGCACACATCCTAGGTGCACCTTTTTTGGTCCGTCCCAAGGCAAGCATTGGGGGAGAAGGTCAGATAACAAACGCGTCTCATGAACCTGTCACCCCGACGGATGTGATCGTGTGCCCGAACTGTGATGCCGCATTTCGGCTGGTTAAGCCCGAATTCGCCGAGCGTGCCAGATGCGCCAGATGTCACACTGTGCTCATTACTCCGAAGCGGAAGGCCGGTATGCAGATCATTGCCCTGGCTTTTTCGGTCGCTGTACTTGTGGTCGCAGCAATGTTCTTTCCGTTTCTCACCGTCAGGGCGGGTGGCGTTCACAACTCGGTGTCGATCATGAGCACCGCGCTGGCGTTCCGAGGCGGCATTTACGGCCCTCTCGTGTTGGCCATGATCCTGCTGATCGTTCTGATCCCGCTGGCCCGCGCAGTCCTCAGCATCTATGTACTTCTGCCGATCGTGCTGGAACGCCCCTTACTGCCCGGGGCAAAGCCCGCGTTTCGATGGGTCGAAGCGCTGCGCCCCTGGTCCATGGCCGAGATCTTTGTGCTGGGCTGCGCCGTTGCGCTGACCAAAGTTGCTGACGTCGCCGAAATTCAGTTCGGCGCTGCCTTCTGGATGTTCACCGCACTTGTCCTGCTCGTCATCGTGCAGGACAGTCTTCTGTGTAGATGGTCTGTATGGAACTCTCTGATTCATCCCAGAAAATAGTCAGCGCGCGCGAGCTTGGGCTGGTCGCCTGCCGATCCTGCACAAAGGTGCATCGCCTGGGCGAAACCCGCACCTGTCAAAGATGCGGGCGAAAACTCCGGTCGCGTGATGAATTGGCGATCCAGCGTGTTTGGGCATGGTGGTTGGTCGGCGTCATGGCGTACATACCGGCCAATCTGTACCCGATGCTGGAAACACGCACGCTTTTCACCCGGCAAGCAGACACCATCGTGGGTGGGGCCGTGGATCTGATCCATCACGGCGCATTCGGAATTGCGGCCATAATCCTGCTGGCCAGCGTCGCCATTCCGTTGGGCAAGTTTGCCGCTATCGCCCTATTGGCGCTCAGCCTATCCCGCCGGTCTTCACTCTCCATGACGCAGCTCCGACTGGTGCACGAGGTCGTGGAATATGTGGGGCGCTGGTCGATGATCGACATTTTTGTAGTTGCAATCCTGTCCTCTCTGGTTCAGCTCAGCAGCCTGGCATCGATCAGACCCGGCACCGCCAGTCTCTTTTTTGCACTCTCGGTGATATTCACCATGCTCTCCGCCCAAAACTTTGATTCAAGGTTGATCTGGGATTCACGCCAACGTCAGGAAGCCAAATGAACGATGTTCCCGATGTACCGATCGAACGGCAACCGCGCCGGATATGGGACCGTGTATCGCTGATATGGGTCATCCCGATTGCGGCGGTTGCGGTCGCGCTGGCGGTTGCCTGGCAGTCTCTTTCCAGTCAGGGCCGGGTAATTCATGTCACATTCGAGGACGGCGCGGGCCTTGTCGCAAACTCGACCGAGCTGCGCTTTCGCGATGTGGCTGTCGGGTTGGTCGAAAAGGTCGGCCTGACCGAAGGGCTTAAGGCCGTCGAGGCACAAATCCGTCTCAGCAAAGAGATTTCGCCATATGTCGATGCTTCTGCCCAGTTCTGGGTGGTTCGGCCTGAACTCACCACCCAAGGCGTGTCTGGACTCGAAACGGTTCTAAGCGGCGTCTACATCGAAGGCAGCTGGGATGCGAATCCGGGCGAACCGACCAAACTCTTCAAAGGCAGACCGCAGCCGCCATTGTTCCGGGCAGACAAGCCCGGATTGCAGCTGACCTTGCGCAGCTCGGCCCGTGGCCAGTTGACGGATGATGCGCCCATTCTTTTTCGTGGCATCGAGGTTGGGCGGGTCGGCAAAGCCTCGATCGATCCGCGCGGAAATTTTGCCGTGGCCGAGGCGATCATCTACAATCCGCACCAACGTCTCATCAATGACACGACGCGGTTCTGGGACACGTCCGGTTTCAGCATTTCAGTCGGCGCGGCCGGGGCATCTGTCGATTTCACTTCCATAGCCAGCCTCGTGGCAGGAGGCGTCACATTCGACACGTTCGTGTCAGGAGGCTCGACCGTATCTGACGGTACGTTGTTCCAGGTCTATGAAGACTCCGAAGCCGCACGGGACAGCATCTTCAACCAGTCGCAGGTCGATGAACTGTTTGTCAGTGTGATCTTTGACGACAACATCTCGGGCCTCAGTGTGGACGCACCCGTTGAACTGGCGGGTCTGAGGATTGGAACGGTGAACAGCGTCATCGGTCTTATTGATGAGGAGGCTTTCGGGGACAACCGGGTGCGCCTGAATGCGGTCCTGGCCATACAACCGACGCGTCTTGGCCTGCCAGATGAAGTTTCACCCGCTGCCGCGCTTGAGTTTCTGAAAACGCGGGCCGATGAGGGGATGCGCGCGCAACTGGCCTCTGCCAGCCTGCTTTCCGGTGGCTTGAAGGTGCAATTTGTCGACAACACCGATGATGATCCGTTCGACTGGAATGAAACCGCCGAAGGGATAACAATCCTGCCTACCACCCAGAGCGAAATCCAGTCGGGGGAAGCCTCGGTCGAGCGTGTTCTGACGCGTATCCAGGCGCTTCCGGTCGAAGAGTTGATGTCCAGTGCCGTCGCGTTTCTTGACACTGCCCGCGCTTTTGTGGCCAGCGACGCGATCCGGGAAACGCCCGAAGACCTGCGTAAGCTGCTGGCTGCAGCCACGGCCGTGGTTGAATCTGACGACGTTCGCTCGGTCGCGGGGAATATCAATAAACTGCTGGATCAGGTCGATGCAATGTTGACCGAACTCAGGACCGAGCAGGTCACACAGCGCCTGCTCGGCGCCGTGGATGCGGCGACAAACGCCATGGAATCCGTGGACACATCCATTGCCGGCCTTCCAGAGCTGTTGTCGAGCCTGAACACTCTGGCTTCAAGGGCCAGTGCTTTGCCCCTGGACCAGTTGGTCACCGAACTGACCGGGATTGTCGCAACATTGGATGAGCTCATTCAAACCGAAGGCGTTCAGGACCTGCCTGTGCAACTGAATGCGACACTGGCCGAAGTCAACGCCGCTTTGGTCGATTTGCGCGAGGGTGGCGCGGTCGACAACGTAAACGCAACCCTGACCTCGGCGCGCAATGCCGCCGACGCGATTGCCAGCTCGACCAGCGAACTGCCCGCTCTGGCCGAGAGAGCCAGCAAACTGATGGACGAGGCATCTGCCACCATCAGTGGATTCAACAAGGGTGAAGCACTCAGCCGCGATGCACGAGCGGCGCTGCGCGACATTCAGCAGGCGGCCAATGCGCTTGCGGCGCTGCTTCGAACGCTGGAACGCGATCCAAGCATATTGATCAAGGGACGATAGACATGCCGCTACAAAAATTCCTCACGTGCCTGAGCCTGGTGCTGTTGGCGGGCTGCGGCGGGCTGAACGACCGGGTTTCAGTCAATGAACCAACTTTGGAAGGCCGTGTCAGAATAGGCGTTTCATCGCTTGAGATCAAAGAACCATCACTGCCCGGTTACGCCGTGGCGGACGAGATTTCGATCGAGGGCGAAGGCGGTCTGCTGGTTACCGAGGGGTCGGTTCTCTGGGCGGACAAACCTTCACGCGCGATTGCGCTGGAACTGACCCGTCATCTTACCGGCCTGACCAGAACTCGGATTGCATCCTCACCGTGGCCATTCGAGGAACCGCCTGCAGGAATTCTGGACCTGCGGTTTGAATCCTTCGTGGCACGGGCCGACGGCACCTTTTTTGTCTCAGGGCAGTATTTCCTGGGTCGGCTCGACGGCGGGCGAGAACGGTCAGGGTTGTTTGAACTGGTTGAGCCAATCGGCGAACCGCTGAACAGCACCAACATCGCCAAGGCCCGGGGACGAGCCGTCGCAAACCTTGCCCGGTTCCTGGCAAGCAATGCACTGAAATAGTCCTTTGGCCGGGCGGTTGTCCATGTGACAAGGGGAACGCGCAAAGGGGTGAAGGCCGGTCAGATACGGGCGTTTTGAGGGCTTCATTCCAGCGCACCGCGCTCCAAACGAGCGCAAACCAGGCCTGCCCCAATCACTGCTGCCCAGGCATGTATTTTCAAAGGGCGTTCCCGCCTGCGGATTCAGGCGGCGATGGATTTCATTGCGCCCAGGAACTGGGCGACTTCGGCAACGCTGTTGTAGTGGCACATTGACACGCGCACACAGCTGTCCAGGCCAAGCGGAGTCAGGATGTTGCCAGAGTAGTGATCTGCCTTGCGCAGATGCGTTCGGATACCCTGCTCGTTCAGCATTCGCACCACGTCGACTGAAGGCACACCCTCGACCCGCAGCGACACCAGACCTTCGCGCGCCGGGTTGTCGATGCCGCCCAGAATGGTCACCTTCTCCATCTCGGCCAGACCCGGCAGGTTGCCGGTGCCGTGGATCATCGCATCCGTCAGCGCCTTTTCTTGCGCGTGGATCGCCTCACCCGCGGCAACGAATTTGGCCCGGCGGTCGGTGGCGTCGCTGACCTGCTCGCCCAGCCATTCGAAATAGCTGACCACGTCGGACATGGTGGCGTAAGAACCGGTGTCGCGGGTTCCCATTTCCCAGTTGTCGGCAGGGCCATCCAGCAGGCTGTTATGCGGCAAGGCCGTCAGCCGGTCCGAGATCCAGGCAACACCGTAACCATGGCGCGAGAACACCTTGTAGGGCGAGATCACATAGCCATCCACGTCATAGGCCGTCAGGTCGATCCGGCCATGGGCGGCGTGCTGGATGCCGTCGACGATGATGTAGCATTCGGGCGCAACTGCCCGGATGGCGGCGGCCACGGCGGCCACATCGACACCCATACCGGTCACCGGCGAGGTGTGGACGATGGTCGCAACTTTGGTGTCGGGCGTGACTTTGGCGGTATAGGCATCGGCGGTCACGGCGCCGGTGACGTCGTCATGTTCGACCAGAACGTGGCTCTGCCCGGCGACGCGCGCCCAGCGGTCGCAGGCGCTGCGGGTGGCCGGGTGTTCCAGGGTCGTCCCCAGAACCTGACCCGCGCCGGTGCCCAGACAGGCGTTCATGATCAGGCGGAACAGCAATTCGGTGCCACTTTCGCCCACAAAGAACTGCCCGCCCGGCGCATTCATGAACACGGCCATATCTTCCTTGGCCTTGTTGATCACGCGCACCAGTTCATGGCTGCCCGGATTGTCGCGCCCCTGATTGTCGGGAATGGCCGCATAGTCCTGCGAGGTTTTCACCACTGAGTTCAACGTCAGCGCGCCGCCCGCGTTTTCGAAGAAAATCCGGGGTCCCTGTTGCGGGCAATGGTCGATCTGGGCAAAGCGATCGCGGATCTGCTCAAGCAGCGGTGTGTTGATCTCGGGCATGGGGACTCATTCGTGTAAATACTTCTGTCTGACATATATTGTTCGCGGGCCCGGTTTTCTCACAAAAAATGAATGGGCAATGCCTTTGCATTTTTCATGCTTTATCGGACGATCAGGTATCGGCAGCCCCGACCAACGAATACGGTGCCTGACTTTGGTAAGCTGGCACCCGAATTCCCGTGATCCTCCCTTTATTTCGATACTGTCCCTCTCAAGGGCTTCCAAGCGACTGCGCCAACTTCACAGCCCCCAGATAGGCCGATCGACGCCAATCGGGCGGGGGGTTCAGCGGCGACAAGGCATCGGCCGTAAGATAAAGGTCGACGACTCCGTGCGCCACTGTCTGGACATCCTCCGGGTCCGCCGACGGATACTCTTTCTGGACAATTTGGCGGGCAAGCGCGTAGAACTCAGCCATAACACCCGTCAGAATTTGTCTGAGGTCCGGGTACTGTTCCACGACCATAACCAAAGCCTGATAAGCGTTGTTCAGTCGCGTGTCAGTTTCGCTTTCCTCGCTGAACAGGGCGTCCACGAAGTTCATTAGCCCCGGATAATCCTGCAAAGCTGTTCGCAAATTCTCCAGAGAGACGCGCTGTTCTTCCACAACATGCAGGGCCAAGGCGCGTAACATCTCGTCCCGGTTTCCAAGATGGTGCCGTATCAACGGCCGCTTAAGTCCGGATTCCTCCGCAATTCTCTCAAGCGTTGCGCCCTCAACCCCGAAACGGGCCACCAGCGTCATGAACGCATCCAGCACTTCGGCTTTGCGCTGTTTCTGAACCGAGGGACGCCCCATTGGTATTTCTCCGTCTCTTCAATTTCGAACCGGGCGGATCCGTCAAAACAGACCGTCAACTATTCTGAACTGCCCAGTGTCTGGCAGGCCGGAACTGTGCTTTTTCCAGCTATTTTTCATCAAGCGCAAAGCTGGCGTATGTGCATTTTGCCGCCTGCCTTTAGGCATTTGCAAGCCCCGCAGATACCCGAGGAAAGTGAGTAGCGCCCTGACCCGCTGATTGGCAGCCAGACCCCGGGGCAAAGCGGCGTCACCACACCGAAATGCCCCGGTTCAAGACAACCATAACCTACCGGCAGGATGATCAGAACCAACCCGTAAAATACTGATCTGGCCAGTAAAAGAACGCCAGATCCACCGGAATACCCGGGCTGATCAGTGAGTGCTCGAATACAGGGTCATCGTAGAGATCATTCAATCCGGAAACCGCATAGCCTTCCGTTGGCGTCCAACTCTCATCGAGACCCATCTGATAATCACTGTCTTCGTCATGAAAAGCCACCACGCTGTAGTAGTTGTCATTCAGGTCCGGGAAATCGACGCGCTGCGGTTCCGTGCTGGCGGGAAGCGTGACGTAGCCAGCCGCCGTGTTGAAATCAAACGCGTCAAAAGAAGCCGCGTTGTCAAAGGCCATGACAACAAACTGGCCTCTGTCGATACGAGCACTGTGCAGGTTAATCACCAACCCACTGTCCGAAGACGTACCGGTCGAGGATGCCGATGTCCGGGGGATGTCCGTACCAAATCCCGAGGCCATCCAAGCTCCGCCGACGAACAGGGCCGTTGTTACCAGCGCCGCGACCATTCTCTGTGAATTTGAAGGCATGGCTTTAACCCCGTTTATCGCTTGCCGAAGCGTTGGCGCCTTGTTTTTGGGGTCGCCAGCCCGGCGGACCAAACAGAACCCCCAGCTTGTTTCGGAACCCCGGCATTCGCCAGGCGTCGCCAAAGGCGCGGGCAAAGCCATGAAAAAAGGCTACAAACGGATTGACCGAATTGATCGGCGTAACCAGACCGTAAGTGACTTCTTCTTTTTCTTCTTCGAACGTGCCGAACATGCGGTCCCAGATGATGAAGATTCCGGCGTAATTCTTGTCCAGATACTTGCGGTTGGACCCGTGATGCACACGGTGATGCGACGGCGTGTTCATTATGTATTCAATGGGTTTCCAAAGCTTGCCGATGACTTCGGTGTGCAAAGCGGTCTGGTAGAGTTGCACCAGCAATTCCGCGACCAGGACAACAAATGGATTGAAGCCCAAAAGCACCAGGGGAATATGAAAGAACAAGGGCCAAAACCCATCCAGCGGACCATGCCGGTAGGCTACCGAAATGTTAAAGAAGGGTGAGCTGTGGTGCACCGAATGTGTGGCCCACAAGATGTTTATCCGATGCAGGATACGATGCTCCCAATAATAGGCCAGATCCGCGAGGATCAGCACGATCAGGAACGAAGCCCATGTGGTGGGGATGTCAAAGAACGCATATTGCGACGCCCAGACATAGGCACCGACGTAGAAGCCGGCCATCAAAACAAAAGTGATCGCAAGGAAGAATCCCAGCGTGATGAAGTTGGTGACGGTATCGCCAACCATCGCGAACGTCAGCTTTTTGCCAATCGCGTAACGCGCAAGTTCAAACACCAGAAATCCGATGGCAAAGACGAAAAACCAGTCGTCGATCATCGTCTCCCAATAGCTGATCTGGAAGTCGCTGACATACGTGTTGAGGAAGTCCATTTAGGTAGATCCTATTAAATTGTCTTTTTTGACAATTAAATAGTTTTAGCCCCGTGTCAAGTGGCCCCCACGCCAACGCTCTATCTTGATGCCGACACAGCCCTATCCATTGCGCTGTCTTGCGATCATGCTCGACATAGGTAATTCCTGAAAGAAACCGTTCGTCAAAACAGACACCTACCCATTACAAGTTTAGCAAATGCCCAAAGCTGGCCCGCAATCAAAAGTCCGAATTGGAATGTCCACGCTTCTGGCGCTGGCCATAGGCGGGTTGGTGGCACTTTCGGTCAGCGCGGTGCTTCTGGTATCAACCCACGCCAATGTTCAAAACACGACTGAATTGTTAAACACCTCAGCCTCGATGATCGTCGAGGCCATTGAGGACAGGGTCGTTAGCCTGACGACCCCTATCGAGGAATTGGCAAGTTCTCTCCAGAAAGATGCAAGTTCGGGCGACGTCGAATTGTCCAACACTGACTTTCTGAAGGCATATTTCAAGGGCGTCGCAGCCTCCGCCCCCTATCTGACGGACCTTGCCGTTGTTTACCCGGACGGCAGCCTTTTTGTGACCAGTCAAATCGTCGATTCCGACGGAATTTCCTTTGTCACCATCACGGAGCCATCGGTGGATGGGCGGTTGCGGTATCTTGAAGATATTAAAAGTTATGAGGGCCTGTTTTGGAACGAACCCTTCTTCGATGAAGGCCGGACGCATATTTCGGCCACCGTACCGGCCTATCGGGACGATGTGTTCCTGGGTGCCATTTTTGTGTCTTCAACCGTGCATCATTTCTCGGACACCATCGATGAGTTGGGCAGCAAGTTCAGCGCGACCGGTTTCATTCTCTATGGCGATAACCGCGTCCTGGCACATCCGAAGCTGCTGAACCTGTCCGGAAGTTCCTTAAGTCCGGACACACCTTTGCATTCAATCGCTGCGCTCGATGACGCGGTGATCTCGCAAGTGCTAAAACAAGACCCCGAGTTTCAGGGGGGCGACAGCTCTTTTGACGGGTATGTGGTCGAAATCGCAGACGGCGAGTACTTGGTTCTGACCAGTACGATGGATGAGTACGGTTCGGAACCATGGGTCATTGGCCAGTATTCCCCGCTAAGCGATTGGAGCAGTCAATGGACCCGCCTCAGCGACGCTGCCTTTGTCAGCATTGGGTTCTTAATAGCGTCAATGATTGCGGCGATTGTGCTTGCCAGAAAGCTTTCGGCCCCAATCAAAAAATCAACCGAAGAAGCCATCAAGATCAGCGAACTCAATCTGGATCAGATCGACTATCTTCCCCCCTCTCGCGTTGAGGAGGTAAACCTGCAGGCCGTGGCATTCAACAAGATGCTCGACGGGTTGCGCTGGTTTGAAACCTATCTGCCACGCACTCTGGTGCGACAATTGTTGAATTCCGGAGACCCTGATGTTGTCAGGCCTCGCGAGGTCGAGCTGACTGTCATGTTCGCCGACATTGTGGGCTTTACGGCTGCGTCAGAAACGATGACACCGCAGGCCACGGCCGACATGTTGAATAGCCATTTCGCGATTTTGAACCGTTGCATCCAGGCCGAGGGAGGAACGCTCGACAAGTATATCGGCGACGCCGTGATGGCGTTCTGGGGTGCTCCTCAGGAACAGGTCGACCACGCCGAGCGGGCCTGCCGTGCAGCGGTGGCCATCAAGCAGGCGCTGGCTGAGGCGAAAGTTGGCTATGGCCTGAAGATTGCGATTCACACCGGTCCGCTCATCGTCGGGAATATCGGAGCAGTCGAGCGGATGAATTACACCGTGATCGGAGATACGGTTAACACCTGCGCGAGGATAGAGACTTTGGCCGGTGATCTTGCCACGGAAGAGCCAACCAACATCCTGGTCAGCGACGCAACTGCGCGACGCCTCAGCGCGTCGTTCCAGCTGGAACATGTCGGCGATTTCCATGTGAAAGGTCGGTCGAAACAGGTGACCGTTTACCGTGTCAAAACTGAATAGATGATGGGATCAGTGGTACCGTATTGGAACAGCCCGCCATGTCCGATCTGTCAAGTTTCAGACCGGATCCCGCGGGTAAATGACCTGCAGACTGTCCGTGTGAAATTGAGCAATGCTCTTTTTCCATCTCCGGCCCGGCCACAGCAGTTCGGCTGTCAGATCGTGGGGATGGTAGGCTGCGGTGTATAGGGTTCCGAAACCCTGATCGAAAGCCAGAGAATACAGCGGCGGCTTCAGGAAAGACCCGACAAAAACCTCTTTCGTCTCTGGGTGCAATGTCAGGCGATGCAGCAGGAAACGCTCACGCTCGACAGTGGCGGTAAGGCGTGCATGGCTTTTCCATTCCACGCGCTCCTGATGGTTGGTGGAAACAGCCGCATGGGTAAAAAGCGTCGGCCGGTCCGGTGCAAGAAACGCCGTAAAGAACTGCCGGTCCCGGTTCAGGACCGTAACGTTGTAGCTCATGTGGCACGGAACCCGTAGCAGAACCTCTTTCGCCTCTTCCAGTGTCGAACAGGTCTGCAACAGGTATCGCAGGATCACGGGAACCCCAAAGCCTTCGCCGACCGCGCGGCGGCCACCGAACGTCAGGGAAACGGTTAGCCCTGCATCATTCATGCCATCCAGCAATCCAAACAAGCCATCCGAGGTGCCCATGACCTGACGCCCGTTCCATTCGGTCTTCAGGAATATTCCATCAAAGGCCGACGGGTTGTAGTCGTAGTTCCGCACCATCAACGGTTCTGGCCCCTGCCAAATCGCCTGGCTGCACCCGGCCAGATAGCGCGGCGGGCAAAAGAAGCTCAGGAACCGCGCCTCCAGATCGCCGGCGCCAAAGGCGGCGCACAACATGTCATACGGCTCGAGCATTTCCGGCATATATGTTTTCAGCGCATGACGGCACTCGGAATATGTCGGGCGTGATGACAACCCTTCGCTTGCCCACCATTTAAGGTAGGCATTTCGATACTCGGAGAAAATCCCGGACAGTTTCTGTCCGGGTTTCTTTTCTTCTACGGCGCGAAAGGTTAGCTTCATGCACTCTACATAATCTTAAACGCCGGATCCTCAAATGCCTGAGCCGATGGCAGCGGACGTGCCGAGAACGCGTTCTTGATGCCATTGATCCAATGCTTCGACTTAGCCGTAAGCTGAAAACCCTTGGTCATCGACCGGCCGCGTGTGACCAGGATGCCCAGATCGGCCCCTTCGTACCGGTAGTCGCCAACATTCGATATCCGCAAAAAGAACGCTTCGTCTTCGCTTTCCACCGCGCGCCGGTGATAGTCGAACCGGTCGAACACCACCCGCCCGTCCGGCAACATCTTGTAGATCCCGGATTCCGGGGCATTGGTGATGATATCGACCGTGTCCTCGGTGTGCTTGATCACCATTTGCGACCAGGAATCGATCATGTCGGGATCGGCCCAGCGTGCGTTCAGTTCCTCGACACCCAGGTTGAATGGTTTTTTCGAGAACTCCAGCAGGTGAAACAGGAACAGCGGCGCATCTGCATGCGCGAAAGCCGCGTGGTTGGTCATCGAGGACGCGCCCGTGATCCGGGGGTTGAGCTCGCCCAACCAGATGTCGCCGGTCTTTTTGTCGATCAGGAAATCCAGTTCGAAATAGCCGCGATATCCTTCCTTGCGAAGTTGTTCGCCAAATTTGAACGTCAGTTCCCGCGCTTTCTCGCGCGTCTTCGGCGGGAACGCAGTCGAGAAAATCTCGTTTCCGCACCAGCCTCCGCGATAGGGGGTCAATTCCTTGAACCCGATTAGTTCCGTCATCAGGGGGCCGACAATCGTGCCTTCGGACGTGGCGCAGGCTTCGATCGCCGAACCCCGGCAATCGATGCGTTTCATGATTTTGATTTCGCCCTGGCCCACGATCTCATGTTCGTGTTTGCGGAAATCGGCCTCGGACTTGATGAAAAAGGTGGTGTGGCCCGAGTCTCCAAACGCACTTTGCAGGACAAGATCATCGCCGAGCCCCGCCTTTTTGCAGACCTTTTTCAACTGGTCATAGCTGTCGACCTTGGACAGCGTGTTGGGAACCGACGGGACACCCGCTTTGTTGCCGACCCGGACAGTTTCGATTTTGTTGTCCATCTTGGTGCGCAGCTTCGCCTTGGGGAACCAGACCTCGCCGCCCAGTTCCTTGACCAGTTTTTCCGTCTTTTCGTCGAACATCAGGAAAACGAATTTCGGCTTGCCGCCGCGCGCCTTGACGTATTCGACAACTTCCTTGTGCTGAAGCAGATAGTTGTTGATGTCTTCGATCGACTGAAACTCGTCATGGGGAAGTTCGGAAGGAACCAGAACGTTGGGATGGCGTCCGTCAAAGCAATCCATGTAGCAGATGTACTTGAAATTCTTGACCCATTCATCCAGACCGAGCAGGTTGAAATTGGTCGCCGAGACAAAGTAGATCGGGTCCGAATTCGTGTGAAAGTAACGACGGATTTCCGAAATGTTCTTGAGTACCTTCTTGGGCATTTAACCTCTCCCCTGATATTATTTTTTGACGGACTCCAAGGCCTCTTGGGTAAACACGCGCAGACCCAGGTCTTCGCGGAAACCATGAATTTCACTGACGTCCAGCGCCCGCATGAATGACAGGATTTCCGGACTGATGACCTGACCGGGCACCAGAATCGGGAAGCCTGGCGGATAGGGAATAATGAAGCTGGACGAGACAAGCTCCTCACCCGCTTCAAGCCGCGCCATCAGCTTGTCATCGGTCGGAATATAGTCGCAGTTGTCCTCGTCATAAGCGAGGAAAAACGCGGTCCGGATATCTCCTTCGGGCGTATCTGATCCATCCCTGAAGGCATCGTGGAACCGGCTGAAATCCGGCAACGGCGGCACGTCTTCGACCAAAGCCTGGACCCGGTTTTCAAATGACCTTCGTTCCATTTTCGAGGCATCGTCCAGAAGCTCGTCCAGGTCATTGGCAATTTCGACCAGCACTTCGATCAGGTATGCGACCGAGGATCGGGTTGTCCCGATATTGGTCATGAACAGCACGGTGTTCCGCGACGTCTTGTTGATCTGGATGCCATATTTGTCCATCAGGATCTTGGTCTTGAACGTGTCGCCGTCCCAGCCTGTTCCACCCACGGCCAGCGTTATGCGTGTCGGGTCCAGTACAAATTCGTCCTGGCTCCACATCGTCCACTTTTCGACCCAACCGTGATCAGGATCATAGTAAGCCTCGACGCCGCTCTCCCGGAACTGTTCCGGAATCATTTCGCCGGCAGTCACCACCTTGAAATACTTCTGCAAAACCGGATGGTCCGAGATGGCGCGCCGGATCGACATGGCTGTCTCGATCTGCTTTTGCACAAATTCGAAACCTTCCAGTTCGACCTGTCGGCGCCCCACGTCCAGAGAAGCGATGATCTGGTAGTTTGGTGAAGTCGAGGTGTGGGTCATGTAGGCCTCGTGGAAAGCCTGCTCCACCTCGCCTTTGAAGTCCTGATCGTTGACGTGAATCATCGACCCCTGCCGCAATGACGTCAGAGTCTTGTGGGTCGATTGCGTGGCATAGACGCGGACGCGGGCATCGGGTGGCGGAACCAGCCGGGTCTCGAGCAGCTTTTCGTGGCTCGCACTCTCAAGCTTTTCCTGCTGGGCCGCCCAGGCGCTGGCCGCTTCCGGCGTGCGCAGCGTTTGCCGCAACACGTTTGCAACCCCCATGGCGGTACGCTGGCGGTAGGTCGGGTCAAACCGCGCAAAACCGAACCAGGCTTCGTCCCACAGAAAGATCAAGTCCTTCTTGATGGCCAGACACTCTTCCATGACACGCTGAACATTGTAGACAACCCCGTCGAAGGTGCAGTTGGTCAACAGCACCATCCGGACGCGATCCAGCTTTCCGGCATCTTTCAGCTTCAACAGGGTGTGCTTGATCTCTTTCAGCGGCACGGCACCGTACATCGAGTGTTCGTGCAGCGGATAGCTGTCCATATAGACGACGCTCGCCCCGGCCAGAACCATGCCGTAATGGTGCGATTTGTGGCAATCCCGGTCGACCAGAACAATGTCACCGGGTCGAACGACCGACTGAACAACGATCTTGTTGCACGTCGAAGTGCCGTTGGTGGCAAAGAACGTGTGTTTCGCCCCAAAAGCGCGGGCGGCCATGTCCTGCGCTTCCTTGATCGGGCCGCGCGGTTCCAGCAGGCTGTCCAGCCCGCCCGAGGTCGCGGATGTTTCAGCCAGAAAGATGTTCGACCCGTAGAATGCCCCCATGTCCTGAATCCAGTGCGAACGGCTGATCGATTTGCCGCGGCTGATCGGCATGGCGTGGAAAACACCTGTTGGCTGTTTCGAATATTCCTTCAGGGCCGAGAAAAACGGCGTTTTGAATCTGCGATCGACGCCGCGAAGGATGTTGAGGTGCAGTTCCTGAAAGTCTTCCTGATTGTAAAAGACGCGTCGGCAGCGGCCCAAATCCAGCCCGGCTATATCTTCGGCAGAACGGTCTGTGACAAGATATGCGTCCAGTTCGGGTCGGATCTTCTCGATAAGCCGACAGGCTTCAGGTCCGTATTCATGCGGGTCGAGACCGTCAACATCCTCGTCCTCGCTGACACGCGTCAGGTACTGATTCAGGATCGGAAGATCGATCTTCGACTTGAGCGACAAGCCCGGCCGGATCACCACGGCCTGAACGTTGTAGTTGAACAGAACCCCGATCAGGGCGTCCTCCAGCGACGGAACAATGACCGGTTCATAAATGAAGGAATCTTCCAGCCGACGCATGCGCAGCAGGTTTTGCCGCAGGAATCTTTCCTGATGTTCAGTAACGTCATCGACGATCAGCACCTCAAAATATGGCCGCCCCAATGCACGGGCTTCTGGCGCAAGCGAGGCTTCGTCTTCATAGTCCTCATTGTCTATTTCATCGGAAGACAGCGGAATCGACCGCCGCCTGTAAGCGCCCGACGTCAGCGCCCGCGCAATACGACGAACGCAGATCGACAGATCCTGAACATTGCCATTTTGCAGAAGACGCCGCAGATGCTCGAACGCGTGGATTCCGGGGAACGCCCAGTAAAGCTCGATCGGTTCCAGAACATCAAACAGATGCTCCGCCGTCGCCATCAGCTTCTGGCTCTGGCGTTTTTCCCGGCCATGAAGGGCGAGGCCTTCAGCGGCCTCTCGTAAGGCGCTCCATCGATCAGCGCGAAGTTGCGTGGCGCTGTAATAATCTCGTAGGGACGGCAACTTCTTCTTCTGCGAGTGCAAGTTCAATACCTGCCTCCTTTCTGTCGCGTCCGGATCAGTGCCGCCTCCTGATCCGATTAATCCGAACCCGTCTTTCCGTGTAAGACAGAAAGGTTAGGCGGCGTCAGCAAATCTCTTTCCGCTTCTTCAATCGAAGTTCTGGGGTCGGATGCCAGCAAACCGCGATCCGAGCCCTGCCGGGGAATTTCCAGCGGTCCGAGCGTGTTCAGGTAAGCATCGGCACCGCTTGTGCGATCATAAACCGTGAAATCCGCGTCGCGATCCCGGAAGCTCTTGAGAACTTGCCCAAGTCCCTTGAGACCGGTTTCCCGTTGACGCCGCACCTGATCCAGATCGATTTCGATCGGGAACATGTCTTCCTGTCCGGCGGACTGGTGCAACACCGTTGCTGATGGGTCGACCACCAGCGAACGACCGACGCCACCGGCCCCCAGGCCATTCACGTCAATGACGTAACACTGAAACTGCGCCGCGGTCGCCCTTGCAATGGCAAGTTCCGCTTCGCGGTCAGTGGTCCCGGTCAGGACCGGGTGAAGAAGAACCTCAACACCCTGACTGGTCAGTTGCCGTGTCGTTTCCGGGAACCAAATGTCATAGCAGATGGAAAGGCCAAAGCGCCCGACATTCGGGACATCAAAAACACAGAAATCAGTCCCGGCCGAAATCCCGGCCTCATACGGGCGGAAGGGAAACATCTTCGAATACTTGGCAACAATTTCGCCGTCGGGATTGATGACGACAGACGTGTTCAGAATACGCCCATCTTCGGTTTTTTCGAACATCGACCCGGGGATCAGCCAAATACCGAAGCGGCGCGCATCCTCCTGAAACTGCAATATTGCGTCATTCGGGAACGGCTGCGCGAAACGGTCCAGTGGCCCATAGGGCGCAAGTTCGGAAAACAGAACCATCTGAGTCCATGGAAACCGGGCCATCAGAATTTCAATACGATGGCGCATCGCCTCTACGTTCGAATGAAGCGCTGCGACGTGCATCTGAACGCCGGCGATCGCAAATGGAGTCATATTGGGCATCTCTCCCGAAAAAGCTGTCTGATCACCTTATTTTCAGGTGAACCCCGTTACCAGCCTGTTTTTTTGAGCACCCCAGATTTCTGTCGCAAACTGTTTGATCGCTGGCACTCGTGAACTTAGCCGATGAGTGATTTAGGGAATTGGCAAGGTGCCAGTCTGTTCGTGTCTTGCGTCCATGCTAGGGCTTGTCGCCAATCTGCCCGCCCTGCCCCGGTCGGAATGGCAGCGCGATGATCGACAATTTTCCGGTCATTCATGTCGTATCACCCGATTGGCAAAATAGGGCTCTGTTGCGAAGTTTCTGACTAAACGAAGAGTTGACACCGAACCCGCTGCCTATGCCGCCAGTTCTGCAAATTGACGAAACGGACAGATTCCGGGCGTGAGTTGACCTTTGCGGATCATGTGCGCCACTTCAATTCCATCCAACGTTGCCGCTGCTGATGCGAAGGCTTTGAACCCCAGCATCGGGCGAGTTCGTCTTTTGATGAAACGGTGGTCCTGTTCCACAATGTTGTTCAAGTATTTCCGCCGGACCATTTCAATTTGGACTGGGCAACCAAAGCCTTTCAACATCTTGTTTATGGCCTTGATGCCGGCTGTGTTGGCTCCGCTCTTGTCGATGACAATCTTTCTTGGAAGGCCGTTGACCTCCAGTGCCCGGGCAAAGAATTTGGTGGCGGCGGGTTTGTTTCGACGCTGCGAAAGCATGAAATCAAGCGTCTTACCGTGCTTGTCGACAGCTCGGTAGAGGTATACCCACGCCCCTTTCACCTTGATGTAGGTCTCGTCCACTCTCCAAGAACGATCGCAAGATTTTTTGCGGCGACGCGCGGCCTCGGCAATCGCGCTAGAGTATCTCTTCACCCAGCGGTTCAGTGTAGTGTGGTCCACCGAAACACCGCGCTCACCCATGATTTCCTCCAGGTCACGGTATGAAACACCATATCGAACGTAGAAGAATACTGCGAATAGGATCACATCTTTCGGATACTGTGCACCCTTGAAAGAAATCATGAACTGACTTTCGGCTGAATTACACCGGCCGCTATTCACTCTCTGCGTTCTTGAGCGTCAATGGCAAAAAGTTTGCAACAGATCCGTCGCGGTGCGGAGCGAATAACCGCAATTCGTCCGGAGCGCAGTGAGGAACGGAGATCGGATATACAGGGACGGGGCAAAGCTCCAATTCGCTGCTGAGCAGCATCCCGGCTGCAGAACGTCAGAAATGCGCAGAAAGCGAACTTTGCAAAGTCTCGCCAAGGCACCAAAATGGACGCTTATCGCTGTTTCGTATGCAGCAGGATAATTTCCTAAAAATGATCGTTAGTCTTCTGTGCCGCTGACCCAAGCCACCTTCAAGTTTGGATCGAAGAGCAACGGTTTCACCTCTACTTGCCTAGTTCTAAGCCAGACAGGCTCAAATTCTCTGTTGTCCGCCAAAGCATCAAGGCTTGTATCGTGCGTACTCGAAGCCCATATACACAAGGCTTACGTTTTTCTTTTTCGACCTGCTGTCTCCCCAATTCGGCGTTCAGTCTTTCGATTCAGACCGACCACGCCGAGTCGCCGCAATGATGCGGGCGGCAAGTATTAGGAGACCTCCACCATGGCAAATGGCACAGTAAAATGGTTCAACTCGACCAAAGGTTTTGGCTTTATCGAACCTGAAGATGGCAAGCGCGATGTGTTCGTGCATATCTCAGCACTTGAACGTTCCGGTATCAGCGAATTGAAGGATGGCCAGAAGGTTACCTTCGACGTTGAAGCTGGCCGTGACGGGCGCGAAAGCGCCGCCAATCTGGCACTCGCCTGACCTTTTAGGGCACCCTTTTCGGGTGCCCTTTTGAACAATGGGCTACTATACGCCGTTGGAGAACAAGTAAGTTGCAACCTAAAGAGTAGACGCGGGTGCTCGCGCAATACCGTGTGCCCGATGCAAAGCGCAGTGTTTATGAAATTGCGATCACCGTTGTCCCCTTATTCGCGCTATGGGCTCTAGCGTGGATGGCTTTATATTTTAGTGTCTGGATCGCAATACTACTGGCCATCCTGAATGCCGCATTTCTGGTCCGTATCTTCATCATTATGCATGATTGCGGTCATGGATCTTTCTTTAGAAGTCGCACTGTTTGCAATTGGACCGGTCGGGTTCTAGGTGTTCTTGCCCTGACACCCTATGACGTTTGGCGGCAAAGCCATGCGATTCACCACGCCTCAACCGGTAACCTTGATCGGCGTGGTATGGGTGACATCCCTACATTGACCACTGAAGAATAGCTCAAGCGGAAGTGGTTCGGGCGTGCCGCTTATCGTCTGACCCGGAACCCCGTCTTCCTGTTCGGTGTTGCGCCGATCTATACGTTCTTTATTCAAAACCGTCTACCTCTTGGTTTCATGCGTTCGGGCTGGCTGTACTGGGCAAGTGCGATGGGAACAAACGCTGCAATTGCAGGGATATTGGCCCTAGTTTTTTGGGCCGGAGGCATTGAGGTTTTAGCGTATGTTTTCCTACCAACCATGATTGTCGCATCATCGATTGGTATTTGGCTTTTCTATATTCAACACCAGTTTGAACACACGACCTGGGAACGGGAAGAGGGGTGGAACCTTCAGAACGCCGCATTCTATGGAAGTTCTCACTATGCTCTACCAGGCATCCTGCGGTGGTTCTCTGCTAATATCGGCGTACACCATGTTCACCACCTTGCCAGCCGCATCCCGTTTTACCGACTAAACGAAGTTTTGCGTGACCATTCTGCGTTAGAAAATTGCCAGCGTATTACTCTATATGAGAGCTTTCATTGTGCACGATTGCATCTTTGGGATGAAAAAAAAGTCAACGTCTGCTGACATTTTCTGAGGCTTTGTCGAACGCCAATTCCAATAGGCAATTAGTGTAGTCTGGCACGTACCAGATAGGCTTCGACCGTATCACCGCCCAAGGCGCGAATGGCCTCTAGTCGGTGAAGGCCTTCAATTAGCACGAACCTCTTGTTGTCCGAGCGTATCTGGATCGGGGTCTTCTGGCCGTTCTTCAGAATATCTTCGGCCAGCGTCAGAACTTTTTGTTGTTCAAGCGTTTTCGCCCGTTTCGCAGGAACATAGATCAGGTCGAGCGGATATGGTCTTTTTTCCAACATTAGCTACGTGGGCAACCTTTCGTGCATTTGTTCCGGTTCAGAGCTCGCTTCCAAAGCGGGGGCTGGAACGTACGTCATAGAACCGAGCGAACAGCGTCGCGCAGTTCCTGATGCATAATCCAAGTTGCTGGCTTATCGTCACTTTCGATGTGAGAAAATGCCAGGACCTGAGCGGCTCCATCATTCTGAGCCGATCCAGCTTCGGGTAGGTCCAGTTCCAGATATTCTGCGATCAATAGTCCGATTTTCTTGAAAACCTTGATGGAGGCCTCGCGCGATTTGTAACCAGCCGCCTGAGACAAGTGACCAATGGTCAGGCCGTCCTTGCCTGCGATTGTAAGTGCTTTGAGCATTGTGACCTGCGCAGGGGTGAGCCTGATCTGTCGCAGTGCCTCGGCATATTCTCTTTCGCTGGGAACGAGAGTGCCGGAGTTACCCTCCAAACGGCGTTGACCACTACGTTTCCTGTCTCGTTCACCGAGAATTTCTTTTAAGGCTTCGATGGCCAATGCTGGTGTTTCGCCGACTGCATCGGCAATCATTGTCTGCGTTTTAGCCGGTGGCTTGGGAAATGCGCGCGCAACGCTGTTACCGCTCAGGATGCCAGCCTTAATCAAGTACTTTCCAAATTCTTCTTCAATCACTCCTGCTACGTCAGCGTTCCGCGACTTACGAACACTGCGGTCCTGAAATGCTCTTTGTTCCAGATCACGAGCTGACATCTTTGAACCGGGAAGGGTTACTTGAGGGGCATTTTTGCGCATTAGAGAAACACCACCACAATTATGGCCGCAACAAACACCAATAACGCGATAAACATCTTCGCTCTGTAGGACCAGCGATGCGCCCTTTCGGCCTTGAGCATTTTGCCCAGGTTTTCGTCAATCGAGTTATGGTTCACGGCTTGATCCTTCCGAATTTGTCAGGCGATATTGATTTCCAGCAACCTATTTTCTCGGCAAATTTTCGGTGCACTTGTCGTTCTGTCTCGTGAACGGCCGATTACATTCCCAACCATCACCTCTTCGATTCAAATGCGCGTTTGAAGGGACAAGGATCGCAACGCACCTGTCCCGGTTTGCGCGAAAACCACGTTCGCATTTCCATCCGGAATAAGTTTCAGGCGCAAGGTATGCATGCAGTGGAACAGCCACAGGCTCACAGCCGCTCTCCGCTGCGCTGTAACCTCTGAGGCATACCCAACCATCCGAGTTTCCTCTGTCGCTCAGACGGCCGTTTTCTGGGACCTCTATTGCAACACAATCCTGGTTCTCCTTACGAAATCCCCAGTTGCAGTGTATTTCCTGCACGCCAAACCGGGTTTCGACGTGCCCATTTTGAGGCGAACTCACTTCTTCACATTGATCTCCGACACGCTGGAACAGCCGATTGCACTCCCACTGATCTCCGGTTGATGCAAGATAGGCATTTTCAGGAACTCTTATTTCCTCGCAGAGTTCTCCGACATTCTGAAAACCGTGATTGCATTCCCAGCCGCTGCCATAGGCGCTACCCGTCAAAAATGCGTTTTCTGGCAAGTCTGTTATTTGGCAGGATCCGTTCTTGTTTTCGAAACCTTCGTCACAAACAGACCCATCGGCATTGCCCGCGACCTGAGCAGGAAGCTGCGTTCCTGAGAGAATCACCAAAAGTGTTGGGAACAAACAAAGAATGCAGCGAGCAAACACGATGAATGAATGGTCGAAACCGAGCCTGAGACCTGATCTATCGGGCATCAAGCACGCAATATAAGAGCCATGTGCTGTTCATACGGCGCCTTCTTTCATGGGTCACGCGATGACTGGAGCACGTCAGGTGACAGTTGCGAATGCTTGCGAGGAACGAGCTCATAGCGAAAACCCCAGCGAAACCCGTTCCTAGGCTGAGGCTCATGCTACAATTAGTCTGAATGCCATTGGATTATCGTAACCGGCAGCATCGCGGCGGCGAGTAATTTTTTACCAATACACTCTTGTCGTTCCTAGTCTGTGAAGAGTCAAGGACGCACGCTCGTCAAGAAGCGCGTGCTGCGGAATGGTCAATTTTTGAGACCGGCGAGTTATTAGGTGGCTTTGAGAATAACTGAGAGACAAAATTCAGCGGGATACCACCTTTGAAACGGAGCTATTGGCAAACTGGCAGAAAACGATTTCCGTGATGCGCAGTACAACTGCACAAACGCATTGCGTTTAAAGTCTGCTTCAAAGGCCAATTTCGGGTACTAAGGCACAATGGCGAGACAGGAATTCTGGGCACATTGATACCGCAGTGTGATCGGCCCATTGCCAAAGTAAATTTCAATTCTGTTCCTGGCCTGACAACGAGACCAATCTTGTCCACGGCTGGCAAGCAAAACAAAGCGATCTGCACGGGTATCGTTCAAATCTGTTCCCGAAGACGAGTAACTGTTTCTTTTGGATGAGCATCCAGTAGCGCAAGGAGTTTATACGCTGGTCCTCCGGGGCGGCGGACGCCGCTCTCCCACAATTTGTAACCAGATTCGCTCATCCCGATAAGTTCGGCTATTTCCGCCGCGGTCAAACCTGCCTTTTCGCGGACCTCCAGCGGTGTAGCGAAGGGCTCGGAATTGGTGTCCGAACGGTTGCCTTGCGCCGGATCAACGGGCACAAGGCTGGAATCCGGTCCTGTCATCATCTGCTCCTTTTTTTGTCATTTGAGGCATGGCCGTAGGTCATGCCTGAAGTTCGCACTTGCGCCGATGTCAAAGTCTGGCGCGCAGTCGTTTTTCAACAGTGCCCAGCCTGCGGGTGGTCTGAGCCATATCTGTCCGGAGGGTCCGGATTTCATCAAGGACGCCCTGAATATCCTCCGATCCGGAAATGGTATCGGTCGGTTCAAGCACACCTTCTCCCTCACCGCTCAGAAGCCAAACCAGAGAGACCCCAAGAATGCCGGACATCATCTGCGCCTTGTTTGCACGTGGCTCGGTACGATCTTCTTCCCATCCCTGCACGGTTTTCAGTTTGACGCCCAGGCGACTGGCAAGCTTCTTTTGCGAGTATCCAACGGCTTCGCGCGCGGCGACGATCCGGTCGCCCAGAGTTGCCGCTTCATCACCGTAGTATGAGGTGTCGTTTGATATAGTCGTGGCTACGTTCATTCTGCTCTCTCACTTTAGTTGAAAATGTCGTGGCGCGGTCAGACCGCGAGATCATTGCGATCCGCAAGACGGATCGTCACAAGATTGCTGCATTCATGGCGGCGATATGGGGTCAGTGCCTGCGTGATTAAGGGCTGGATATCCATCCGGGATTGCTGCGACCGCGCAAACCGGCGGAAACAAGCCCAGGTTCGCTCGTCGTTGGACGCAATTACGGTCTGAACACGGGTGACATCGGTGCAGACGTCCCGACGCATCACCTGCCCCAGCATCAACGACGCAAGACCCTTGTCCGCCTCATCCTCTGAAACGCCGACCTGCCAGATAAACAGGGTTTCCAGGTCATATGGCAGAACATAAGCCAGCATCGCTCCGACCAGGTTTCCATCCAGTTCCGCAATGATCGAGAATTCTTTGTAGTCATCAAAGGCTGCCAGTTCGCCCAGAAAACCACCTATAGCTTCCTGATCCTCGGTTCTGGCCAGCGAAGACACCGCTGCGCCGTCTTCCGGTAAAGGGGGACGCAAAACCGGAATAGGTTGTTCGAACAACTCCAAAGAATGCTGCATGTACCGCTCCATCAATAAACTTTGACTAGCTAAGTAACACAGGAAAGTCGAAACTTCAAAAGACGAAGCTATTTTTTACTAAAGCGTCGTAAATCTACTTCTATTAGTGATATTTTAATTAGTAGAACTAATTATTTCATTTTCCGTTAACGCTTGAGAAATCAATGCAATTTTGACAATCTCACTCCATTCGAATGCGGAGTAGATACATGGATCGTATCGACAGCAGCCTTGTCGCCCTGCGCCGAATCCTGCGCGCCACCGAGATGTCCGGCCGGGAACTGGCGCAATCCGCCGGGCTGACTGCGGTCCAGCTTCGTGTGCTGCAAGTGATTGGCGAGACCGGGCAAACCACGGCCAAGGCGATTTCAATGCGCATGCATGTCAGCCAGGCAACTGTCACTGCGCTGGTGGACAAGCTGGTTTCGGGCGGCATGGTCGTGCGCGAGAAATCCATGACCGACCGACGGCAGACCAATATCCTGATCACCGATCAAGGGCGGAAAACCCTTGAGGACGCCCCTGATCCACTGCAACAGCTCTATGTGCAGCGGTTCAAGCAAATGGAGGACTGGGAGCAGGCAATGCTTGTTGCCGCGCTCGAAAGGGTTGCAACGATGCTAGACGCCGAAGACCTTCAGGCCGGCGCGATCTTGACAACCGGCGACTTGAACAAGGCGGAATAATGGGCCGGAATGACCGATCCTATTAGCGCACCTTTTTTTGTCGAGGCTTTTATCAAGAAAGGATTTGGCAGCTTAAACGAACCCGACGTCAACTTAGTCGATCTTTCATTGCCACGCATTCATTGCGGGCTAGCAGACGATATCTCCTTTTGGAACGACACTTCCTCTTTGGACTTCGACCGGCCCATCATGCTTACCGCCGGTATCGGCAGCTCTAAACCTAACATGTCAGTTAGTCGCTGCGCAGCCAGTGGCAGGTTCAGAATGCCTGGGCCTCCAGACAGCGACAGTTGCAGCCGCAGCCTGGCATCGTCTGTGAATTGCCTACTGCAATTGCAGGTTTTCGGCGGAGGTCTTGCCGCGCATCCTGTCTTCTTTCAGATCGAAGCCGACCTTTGCACCTTCTTTCAGGCTGTCGAGGCCGGAGCGCTGAACCGCGCTGATGTGCACAAATGCGTCGCCGCTGCCGTTATCCAATTCGATGAAGCCGTAGCCTTTAGTTTCGTTGAACCATTTTACTGTTCCGGTCGTCATGAGATTATCCTTTCAATGACATGTGCGCCCGCCGGGATTAGTCGGGGCTGTTTGCTACGCTCAGGCAGCAGGTTGGGTAAACTCACCAATGTTGGAGAGCATTCGCATAAGACCGTCCTGCGCTTGGGAGGGGTCGATCTGGTGTTGTCGGTGTCCGTTTCGCTGGTGCGTCGCGTGGCCAACGGTTCGCGGCTTTGGCGAAGGTGCAAGATTGGCAACGCTGGGCTTTTGCGGTTTTGCATTGCGACCGCGTTTCGCAGGTTCGGCTTGCATTTCATCGCCATTTGGCAGCCTGTTGCCGATCAGCCTTTCAATATCCTGCAGGAGGGGCATCTCTTCACGATCACACAGTGAAATCGCGGTGCCGGTTCTGCCCGCGCGGGCGGTCCGGCCAATGCGATGCACATAGGATTCCGGCACATTCGGAAGCTCATAATTCACCACATGGGATACATCGTCGATGTCGATGCCCCGTGCGGCAATATCGGTGGCAACAAGGACGGTGGTTGATCCCGACCGGAATCCTGCCATGGCACGTTCGCGCTGAGGCTGGCTTTTGTTCCCATGAATGGCAGCTGAGTTGATCCCGGCTGCAATCAAGTGTTTGCAGACATTATCGGCACCGCGTTTGGTGCGTGTAAAAACGACCGCGCGGTGAACAGCTTTGTCCGACAGAATGTCTGCCAGGACACGGCGTTTGTCCTGCTTGGCAACATGTCTGACGCTCTGCGCAATCCGTTCAATCGGCTTTGAAACAGCCGCTACCTGAACCTCTGCCGGATCGTTCAGGAAATCATCGGCAAGCTTTCTGATCTGCCCCGGCATTGTTGCCGAAAGAAGCGCAGTCAGTCGCTTTTCAGGCAGCTTGGCCATGATCTTTCGGATGCTGGGCAGAAAACCCAAGTCCAGCATCTGATCGGCCTCATCCACCACGATGGCCTTGGTCTGAGACAGATTGATGACGCCTGTGCCAAGATGATCCAGCAAGCGACCAGGCGTTGCCACCACAATGTCCACACCGCCGCTGAGAGCCTTGATCTGCCCGCCGGGGCGTACGCCACCGACGACAAGTGTCGCCGTGATCAAGCTGAACTTGCTGTAAGCGAGGATGTTGTCCACGATCTGCGCCGCAAGCTCACGCGTGGGCGTAAGGATCAGGGCTGTGCACTGTTTCGGAGCGGGTTTTGATCTCTCACGCTCAATCCGATGCAACAGGGGCAATACAAATGAGGCGGTTTTTCCTGTGCCGGTCTGGGCAATACCGATCACGTCGCGCTTAGATTGCAGCAGCGGAATGACCTTGGCCTGAATGGGCGTAGGGGTCGAATATCCTTGAGCCTTGATGGCCTTCAGGATGGGCTCGGCAAGGCCGAGGGTGTCAAATGTCGTCAAAAGCGTTTGGTCTCGTGCCATAAACGCGGTTCACCGCTATCGGCACTTGGTCTCTCTAATCTACTGGGAAGCTCGTATGAAATAGCCGCCGTCGTTTCGTTGCTCTCAAGGAGCTATTCAAGACAACGATCTGGGGATCACGGGCGAGAATACTTTACCGCTGATTTGTTCATCCACACGCGGCGTTGCGCCTCACCTACAGGGCAAAGGTTAAGAAAGCAACAACTCATTCATAGAGCAGACATTTGCCAAGGTTACGTTTGTCGCAAAGCCGGAATAGCAAAGTCTTGGATTGAATGTCCGGTTTGGGCTGATAGTTCTACTCTAGGGGGGGCGCGCAAAAAAGGCCGCTCGAAAGCGGCCTGATGGATTACACCACGGTGGCTTCCGCGATGGCGAGCGCGTCTTCGATGTCTACACCCAGGTAACGCACTGTACTGTCCATCTTGGTGTGACCAAGCAATAGCTGCACGGCTCGCAAGTTACCTGTTCTACGATAAATCTGCGCCACTTTTGTGCGTCGCATTGAATGGGTCCCATATTGGCTGGGATCAAGCCCAATCGAAGCGACCCATGACTGAACCAACCTCGCGTACTGACGAGTAGAAATATGCAGCCGATACTGAAACCGTCCCGGCCACAAGTACTCGGATCTTTTCATTGCAGGTTGTTTCAACCATCTCAGAAGCGAGTTTCGTGTACCACTGCTAATTTCAAAGCGAACTGGTTTCTGTGTCTTGCTTTGGTTGACTGACGCTCGTTCCTTTACTTTTCCCGCAGTAAACACGTCTGCGACTTTCAGGCGAACTAGATCGCAACCACGGAGCTTACTATCTATTGCTAAATTGAAGAGTGCTAAGTTCCTATGATCTTCTGAAATTTCTAAGCGAACGCGTATTGCCCAGACATGCCTTGGCAAAAGCGGGCGCTTCTGGCCAATAACCCGACCTTTGTTCCACGCAGATCGGCCAACTCGAATGACGGGTAGATTTAAAACTTGCATGACGAATACTCCACACCGCCACGCACAACCTCATCGCCCACACAGTGTCAGCGTCTATTGGTTACCATGCTTGGTCTCCGTCATGAATAATCTGACTTTGTCGAAGCCCGACCAGCGCCACAAATATGCGATTTGGTGTAGGGCGAATAGCAGAACTATGGATTCAATAGATCAGGGTGGATAATCTTCGGTGTAGGGGAGAACGGGAGTGGAACGCCGCCTTACCACTATCTTGAGTATTGACGTCGTGGGCTACTCGCGGCTGATGGAACGCGATGAGGCATCGACGCTGGCTGCACTAAAGTCGCATCGGCTGGAACTCATTGAACCCTTTGCGGCGAGTTTTGGCGGCAAGACAATCAAGCTGATGGGTGATGGTGCACTGCTGGAGTTTGAAAGCACCGTACAGGCAATGAAATTTGCCGTTTCTGTACAAAACGAAATGCTTTCTCGAAACTCGGACGTTCCAGAAAGTGAAAGAATTGTTTTTCGGATCGGCATAAATATCGGAGATGTGATTGCCGAGGACGGAGACATATATGGTGATGGCGTCAATGTCGCTGCCCGCCTTGAAGGTTTGGCTGAGCCCGGAGGTATTTGCATTCACCGCAGCGTGCGGGATCAGGTGCAGGACAAACTGGATCTGAATTTCGAGGATCTGGGTGAGACCGAAGTCAAGAACATAGAGAGACCAGTCCGAGCCTTCGAAGTCGTACTGGATGACAAGGCCAAGGCTTTGGCTGTATCGGAGCCAGTTGCGCATACGAAACCACACATATCCAAATGGGCGCTAACTCTGGTCGGTGCAATATGCATCTGCTTGGTGCTGGTTGCGGTAATATGGTGGCGATCCAGAGATGTGGGCCCCCTGACCGACCAAGAGGAGTTGGCGCTTGCCATCCCGGACGAACCTTCCATTGTCGTTTTGCCCTTTGAGAACCGCTCACCAGTTGAAGAGGTCGGCTATCTGGCGGAAGGCTTTGGAACAGCGATCACGACGCAGCTTTCGAAGTTTCCACAGCTATTTGTGATCGCTGGTTCGACTTCGATTACCTTTGCCGACAGCGCGGTCAAACCATTGGAAATAGGCCGAGAGCTAGGTGTGGGATATGTCCTTTCAGGT